>CAITDR010000197.1 GCA_903891165.1 uncultured Pseudomonadota bacterium | reverse complement strand
TCTCCCCGCCTTTGCCGAGCTGGGGCAGGGGGAGGCCGTCGCCTGAACAGTCTTGACCTGTCAAGACTGTTCAGGCTCCTCCCAGCTTCAACGTTCAGGAAGCGGGCAGCACTTCCACCCCTGCTGCGCTGTGGTAGACCAGCACCCGCTCCCCGACCGAGAGCTGGGCCTGTACGGCCTTGTCCAGTAGTTGCAGGTCGGTATCTTCGATTTTTCCATCGTGAAGCTCCCGGACCTCTACACCCCCGTCGGCAGTGGTGGGCGCAAGGACCATCGCGGAGCTGCAGTCCAGGCCGGGCTCTACCACCTCTACCAGCAGTCCCGCCCTGGGATCGGTGGCCTCAAAGGTGGTAGATTCGGCGGTCTGGGCTGCGAAGCTGAGGCTGAGAAGGGCAAGGAGCATGATTGACCTCGGGTGTAGGTCTTGTATGCGCACCCCGCTGCCTTCCGGCGAGGGAAGGAGATTTTTTGCGACGCACCCAGACAGTTGGTCACCGACGCGGAGAGGCCGCTGAGGAGCCTGAGGAAGACGCCTGGACAGCTTCCCCCCCTTCATTGTTTACTCTTTGTGCACCCCTCCTCCCCGGAGCCCCGATGCGCCAGGCTGTCCACACCCACGCATCTCCATCCCAGGGGATGGCCGATACCCGATCCGGCGGCGTGGCGCTGCGACCTCCTTCTTATGGGGTGGCAATGGTCGATGTGGTGCAGCGGAAGGGGGAGGGGGATCCTGGACAAACACAGGATGCCGCGCAGCGGGGGATCCGGGCGCCTGCGGTGCCTTTGCCCTACCTGGAGCAGGTGCAGCGGGCGCTGGGCCGGGACCTTCGCGGGGTGGTGGCCCACACCGGCCCCGTCGCGACGGAAAGTGCACACGCCATGGGTGCCTCCGTCTATGCCACCGGCAACCACGTGGTTTTTGCGGGCACGCCCAGCCTGCACACGGTGGCCCATGAGGTCACCCATGTCCTCCAGCAGCAGTCCGGGGTGCAGCTTCAGGGGGGTGTGGGGAGGGTGGGAGATCGCTACGAACGGCAGGCCGATGCGGTCGCCGATGTGGTGGCGCAGGGTGGATCGGCCGTGGGTCTGGTCGAGAACATCGGCAGTGGTGCCCACTCGGTGGCCAGCTCCGCCATTCAAAAAGTTCTGCTCCAGACGGCGGGGGGCGCCTGGGAGGCCGTCACCTACAAGGCCTGGGGGCCGGGAAGACCGGAGCCAGGGGCCGACAAGGGCATCGGGGCGGAGATGGACCTGAAGTTCACCCCCGGCAGCGGGGCGCCTCGGAGCGTAAAAATTGGCCTGATCCAGACCGTAACGGCACTGGTCAACGGCGCCTCCGACCCCACCGGCTTTGAGGCGGTCCCCCTCAACGACAGCGGGCGGGCCATCGACCGCGACACCGGCGGAATGGTTCCCACCTCCAGCCCGGTCTATGGGGCCCACAACGAAGAAGGGAAAGTCGCAACCAAGCTGAAGCATCAGCTCCCCGACAGCGGTGAAAATACCTGGGGAATGCGCTATTGGACCGGCGCCAACAAAGCCGCGAGGCTCTGGGACAAGCCCAGCTCCGCCATTGATCACCGCGGATCGATCTCCAAGACCTTTGAGACCGCCGCAGTTGTGTTGGAAGGCAGAAGTAAGGGCACCTACCTGGGGTCGGTGGCCTGGGGCTACCATCGCGACGCCGGGTCCAAGGCCGCCCCCACCCTCGTGCCCTTTTCGGTGGTCAGCCAGGGGAACCCCAGCGCCGACTTTTTGGAGGCAGCGGGAGACTGGAATAGAGCCGATAAAAATAGGGGAACTCCCTTGGTCAAGGTGCCGATTCCCACCTGATGGGGAGGGGCGTGCTACACTCACCCGACCATGCTGCTCCTCCTCCTCGCTTGTACCCCCGACAGCCCCTCCAAACAGAATCCTGACCCTTTGGACTCGGCCACCGACACCGGTGCCTGCCCCGACGGGAGCACCTGGGATGGGAGCGCCTGCCTCCCTGATGATCCCTGCGCAACCGACAACGGTGGTTGTGGGGATCCCACGGTTTGGAGCTGCACTTCTGACGCGGGTGTCGCCGCCTGCGCCTTTGATTGTAGCCCCGACTACAATGTACTGATCAAGGATGTAGGAAGTATCGATCTTGGGGGATCCTATCCCTCCCAGCTCATCGTCCATGGCGAGGCCGCCTGTCCTCTTCTGGTGGATGCCCCTGGCCGCAGCTTTGGCGCCTATGCCCGCTATGGAAGCGGAAAAGTGGTGCATCTGGGCCACGAGGGGCTCTTGGGCGAGGGCCACGGCGACGCCGGGCAGCTCCTGATCAACAGCCTGCGCTGGGCTTCCGGAAAGGAGCAGCCGGTAGTGGGCGTGGCGGACGGCTTCTCCACCTCCTTCCTGGAGAGCCAGGGCTTCACCGTCGTCGCGGCCGATGTGTCCAACCTCGCCGACGTGGATGTCTGGCTCACCTTCTCCTCCACCGAACACAGCGATGCTGAGAACGCGGCCATCCAGAGCTGGGTGGCGGGTGGAGGGGGTCTGATCAGCGGCGGCCACGCCTGGTATTGGGCCTACACCCACGACAATGCCGCCGAAAATCATCCCGGCAACAAGGTGCTCAACGACATGGGCATCACCCTTACGGCTTCGTACAATATCGAGCAGGCAGCGGTGAGCACGGGCAGCCTGCCCTCGCCGCTGCTGCATGCCGGGCACGCTTTGGATGCCATCGAGGACTACCTTGGGGGAGCCTCCTTAAGCCGTACGGACAAACTCCTTGCCGTGCAGACGGTGCAGGATGCAGTGGTCCACCTTGCCCTCTCCTTCTCTTGGTTTGACCGGGTCCGGGCACTTTTGGCGGACATCGAGCCGGTGATCCCCACCGAAGCTGACCCCCTGGTGCCGTCGCGACTGCCCATCGAAGCGCTGGTGGTGACGATCCAGGCAAAGCTGGCCGCAGAGCTGCCTGCAGCCGAGGTGGAGGCAGTGCCCTCGGACTTCCCTGGCGAGGTGGACGCCAGCGCCGAGCGGCTGGACGTGGGGGTGAACATTCTGGCCAGCTACGAAGGCCGCGACAGCAACTATTCCTATAGCAACGCCGGAGAGCCGGTGTGGCGGGGCACGGGCCTCTATGTGCCACCGGGCGAGATAGTGCACCTGACCCTGCCCTCAGCCTGGGTGGGCCAGGGTATCACCGCACAAATCGGCGTTCATACGGACACACTCTGGCACCTGGACTCCTGGGAGCGCCACCCGCAGCTCACGCGAAGCTACGCGCTGGAGAGCACGGAAGTGGAGCTTGCCTCTGGCTTTGGGGGGCCCCTCTACATCCGCATTCCCGCCGGTCTGGCCCTGGGGGAGGGGGAAGTGCAGGTGGAGGGGGCGGTGCGGATGGCGCGCTATGTACACGGGGAGTCGGATCCCGAAGCGTGGACGGCGGAGGTGGAGGCCTCGGGAGCGCCGATGGTGGAGCTGGAGAGTGACCGCTTTATCCTCACCATTCCCAAAGCGGAGCTGGCCGCCGGTGATCCTGCGGTGCTGATGGATTTCTGGAATTCCGTGTTGGATGCAGATGCGACGCTGGCGGGCATCGATCCGGAGCGGGTGCGCGCGGAAAGAATGGCGGGGGACCAGCAGATCTCCGCGGGTTGGATGCACTCCGGCTACCCGATCATGACCTATGACTACGGCAGCACCCTCTCCAACGGCGGCCTGTTGGGCGGTGTCGGCGACTGGGGGGCCTTCCACGAGATCGGCCACAACCACCAATATGAGCCGATGAACCTGCCGGGAACCACGGAGTGTACCGTAAACCTGTACTCGGTCTACGCGATGGAGCAGGTAGTCGGGGTGCCACGCGCCTCCGCCCATTCCGCGCTGAGCCCGGCGTCGCGGGAGGCCACCATCCAGGCCTATGTGGACGGCGGGCGCAACTTTGAGCGAGACTGGAATGTGTGGACCTGCCTGGAGACCTACCTGCAATTCCAGGAGGAATTCGGCTGGGAACCGCTGATTTCCCTGAACCAGCGCTACCAGTCCATGTCCGACCCACCCAGCTCCGACCCCGACAAGATTGACCGCTGGGTGCTGGAGTCCTCCCTGGAGGTGGGTCAGGATTTGACCCTCTTCTATGAGAGCTGGGGCTTTCCGATCAGCCAGGGGACGCGGGACGCGGTGGCGGGGCTGCCGCCCTGGGAGGATTTTCCATCCGGCAGCGCCCGCAGGTAGGCGGTGCAGAACACACGCCCATCCGGGTGAATCGCCGCTCCGGCGGCGCCGAGGAAGCAGGGGCCCCAGACCTGTTCCAGCCGGTCCAGCCACTGCCCCCAGGCGGGTTGCAAAGCCGGGTCGCCGATCCAGCGCCGGGGCGCGTGGCCTGGGTGGTCGCTCCGCCAGAGACCACTGCGCCGGAGGTGCCAGTCTGTCTCAGAGAGATGTTGGGCGTGGAGTTCTCCTTACGTCTCTGTCTGGGCTTTCCGCTGGCCGCCTTTCAGGCAGATACGACCAACACCAGTTATTCGGCCTACGAGGTGATGGGTCCACTCCTGCTCTGCTGCGACATGATGATGCCTCGCATCAAGGATCCGTTGAGGGAGCAGGCCAGTACCGACCGCGCCGCGATCCGTACGCGACCCCGGAGTGGGGCGGTACTTGGACGCCGGGAAGCAGGACCGACGGGGTAGTAAGGCCGAGATGGTAGGATCATCGGTCTATATTGGTGTCGGGCGGCGTTGTTGTTGACCCGCCTCTGATAGCAGATTGGAACCGGCTGAAGGGCTACCCGATTGAGGAGGTTTCGATGTGCCTCGCCGTCCCTGTGCAGGGCGACAAGGCTCCGCAGACCGCAAGTACCACCCAGAGGACTTCTGGGGCCAGCCTTGGCGCCCGACGGTAGACCGATAGAGGGGAGCGTTCGGCTTGGTCGGGCGCCGCATGACCGGTGTGCCGTCGTCTGATTCGCATGATCTCTTGACCCGTCAAGCTCCCTGCTCCAACCTCCCCACCCCCAACAAAAGCCCCTCCAACCTCTGCTCCCGCACCTGATAGCGCCCCTTCAACGCCACCGCTTCCCGATGGCGAGCCGCCGCCAGCTCCCCATTTTCCGCCCCCCGCGTCGCAACAATCATCACGTTGCGGTGGGTGTGGGCATCGGAGATAAACTCGATCACCCGGGTCTGGTAGCCCTGGGACTCCATCAGCAGCCCCC
This sequence comes from uncultured Pseudomonadota bacterium, assembly GCA_903891165.1. Taxonomy (GTDB): domain Bacteria; phylum Myxococcota_A; class UBA796; order UBA796; family SXON01; genus CAITDR01. The sequence continues at coordinate 2,299 of CAITDR010000197.1, read as the reverse complement.
GGAGTGCATCGGTGAGCATCTGAGAGTAGCGATCTTTGAAGGTATCGTGCTTCAGAAGCGGCAATTCGTCGCGCGGGGCCTTGAACTGAGGACGCAGCTCCTTCTGGCAGCAGGGCACCGCCATCACGATGCTGGCTTCCCCCACAATACCCTTATAAAGAGCAATATCCGTCGCCACATCGCAGGCATGGAGGGCAATCAGGAGGTCCACCTGCCCCACCTCAAAGTCCTCCACCCCCGACACTTCAAAGTGTAATTTATCTGCATGAGTACGTTTTGCAACATCATTACAGAAGCTCATCAGCTCCACGTTGCGGTCCACCCCGATCACTTCCGTCGGGATGCCAAGGTGGCGGTTGAAGTAGTCGTGCAAGGCAAAGGTCAGATAGCCCTTGCCGCAGCCCATGTCGATCACCCGCAGCTTGGGACGTGCCCGGAGGGTGGAGTCGGCCACCACCCCATCCAGGATCTTGATGATGTTCTGCATCTGCCGGTATTTATCGGCCTTGTCGCTCTTGATCGTGCCTTCCGCCGTCGTGATGCCCAGCTCCACAAGGTAGGGCGCCTTGGCGGGATCGAGGACGTAGCGCTTCACCCGATCATGGCTGGCGGTGGGCGCCTCCGTAAAGGTGGCCGGATGCCGGGAAAAGCGGCCGACCCCCTTCTTGTTGGAGCGTAATTCAAAATCGCCGGTCGTCGTGAACAGATGTCCGTTGGAAAAGGTGGTGGTCAACATCCCCTCCACCGCAGAAACCGCCTCGGAAAGCGGATGATTGACGGTGATGTCCTTGGTGGCATGGCGGAGGAGGAAGCTGATGTGTGGCCCGGCCTTCAGCTCTACCGGGCGCCCGAAGGCCTGCTGTGGACCGTCGCCACGCTGCCGGGTTTTGCTTAGGGTCAGCTTTACAAAATTCCCCGCCGCGAGGCTTGTGGCGAGCGCCTGGAGGAAGGGGGCATGAGAGGGATCGGCACTTTTTTCGGAGTCGGTCATGGTGCCCAGCGGGCTATCACGGCGCGGCGGGGGTGGCGCGGGCCGGTCGCCCTCCCGAAGTCGGACAGCGTCCTGTTTGGTGCTTACACTCTTATCAGGAGCAACGATGCTATTTTTCGCCCTTACGGCCGCGGGGTGCCCCGCACTCGCCGCGGAGGAGGGGAGGCTTGCCTTGGGGGAAATCTTTGTTACTTCCAGGACGATCGAGCACTTCGACCAGAAGCAGGTTCGGATGGAGGCGGTCATCAACGCCGCTCCGGAGCAGGTCTGGAACATCGTGAGTGACTGCGCGAACTTCAAGACCACGATGCCCACGATCTCCTCCTCCGAAGAACTTAGTCACGTGGGAAACGTGGCGGTGTGCCGCTCTGTGCTCGATCTGGTCTGGCCGCTCCCAAACCTGGAAGCCACCACGCGTGTGGTGCAGACCGTCGCGAATGGGCAATGGCACGCCGAGTGGACCCTGGTTTCAGGAGACTACAAGTACAACCAGGGAAGCTGGAACTTGTCCCTGTTTCAGGCCGACCCGAAGCGGACGATGGTCGTGTATGAGGTGCTGGTGGCACCCGACATTGCGGTGCCGGCGGCCTTGGAGCTCTTCGGAAAAACGCGGGCACTGCCCGGCATGATCCGGGGTTTGAGGGCCCAGCTGGGCGTTTCGGTGGCGGGGTGATGGGAGGTCGGGGAGGGGGAGCCAGAGGCAGGTAAATGAGGGGAAGATCGCCCCGATCACGCAAGGCGCGTGCGGCCCGAGCGCCGCAAGCGCCTCTGGGGCGGCATCCCTGCGGGATCTACCCCTCCAAGGACGGCCGTGCCGGGGCGGTGGGCCCGGAAAGGGGTGCAACAAAGGGGGGATCCGGCGCGAAGGGAGGTGCGTCCGGCGCCGCTGCGACGGGCGTCGTCAGGCCGATGCCGTTGCCGACGATCACCTGAACCGCCTGGGGCACCACCGTGATCTCCACCACATGCCGGGTGGCGAGGATGTTCATGTCCGAGCTCGACGGCAGAGCCCTGTCGGCGCTGATGCGGATGTGCCGCGCCCGATAGCTGGGGACATCGCCCGCCTCTCCCCCCGCCGCCGCCAGAAAATGCTCGGCAAGCGCCACCTTTCCCATCCCGTCGTACACCGACACGTCCAGGTAGCCGTCGTCCATTTTTGCGTCAGCCGCACAAAGCAGCTTGTTCCCCATCAGCGGTGCGTTCGACACCGTGACCATACAGGAATGGGCCGCAACGTGGTGACCGTCCAGCTCCACCTCCACCGTCCCCAGCTTCGCCTCAAAAAAGGAGCGGATGGCCTTGGGAAGG
>CAITDR010000196.1 GCA_903891165.1 uncultured Pseudomonadota bacterium | reverse complement strand
ATTCCCAGTCCAAGCGTAAATGCAGCTTGAATCAATATAAAAATGGGAACAATCAAGATATGTGGTGAGAGCCCATCGCCCAGAAAGAGGGCGGCCAGCATCAGGATGCCCAGGCCGATGCTGTGGTTCAGGGTGGTCCCCACCACAGCCTTGGCGGGCAGAACAATGCTTGGAAAGTTCATTTTCCGCAGCAGGTGCCCATGCTCGGAGAGCGAGCTGGTGGCGCGGGTCAGACCTTCCTGAAAGGCATTCCAGGTGACCATCCCTCCGAAGAGAAAGAGCACGTAGTGGAGGGTGCTACCCTGCGGATGGAATTTCACCCCAATCAAGGTATGGAAGACAAAGGTGTAGGTGATCAGCTGCAGCAGCGGGTGAATCAGCGTCCAGTACAACCCCACCGAGCTGCCCAGGTAGCGCATCTGCAATTCCTGGTGGACAAAGGCCCACAAGAGCGACCGCGACGCCCAGAGGAGGCGCAGCTCCGCCCAGGCTCCGGGCGGGGCTGGAGTGGGGACCTTGCCCGCAGGTGCGGGCGCAGGCGGGGTCTGGCTACTCGGTCTTACCAAAATAGACGGTTCCCCCCAGAGAAATGAAGGTCAGACGCGACTCAAAGTGACCGTTGCCAACCACGACGCCCTCGCCTACCACCGAGTCCTGCGTATTCAGGGGGTTGGTCTGAAGTGTAATCTGGCGTACATCGGAATTGGTGATGGTCCGGTCGGCCAGGAACTGCTCTCCGAAGGAAATATCAATAGATGCTCGTTTTTTGATGTCGAAGGAGGCCCCCGCCCCCAAGCCCCACTTGGGCGTGTCCACCACCGCCACCCCCTGACGTTCGGCGGGCACCGCGCTGCTCTCGTAGTAGCCCCCGAGGCTGATGCGCGCCCAGGGTGCCACCCGAAGGTCGCCGCCCAGGCGTGCCGACCAGGCATTTACGAAGCCGGTGGGGATGTTCACATCATCGGTGATCTCAATATCCTCCAGCTGGAGCAGGCTGTCCTTGGTCTTCAGCTTGAGGTTGACGTTGGTGATGTCAAGCGACTTCCCGGCGCTCCACTGGGTCCAGGTGAAGGCCGCCTCGATCTTCAGCGGCTTGATCGGCTGCACCTGCACGCCCGCGCGGATGATCAGGGGCACGGTCACGCTCAACAGCACATCCTCGTCGATGGCATAGGGCGGACAGCCGCCGGACTCCATCTTCTTGGAGTCGTCGCAGGGGCCCGTTGACTCGTCGAGGAGGCTGTTGAAGAAGTGGTCTTTATTAAATTCTACAGAAAGACTACCCTTCGCCTGGTAGGTGATGGGGGGCTGCAGCGACGCGCCGATCTCCATCCAGGGTGTCGGGGTGATCAAAATGCCCACGTTTGCCGAAGGCTTGAAGTAGTCCCAGGACTTCAGATCCAGCACCACGTCGCTGGAGGCATCATCTGAGTAGGCGGGCGGATTACTGCCTTCGCTCCCGTCATAGTCCAGGACTGCGGACACGGCGAGGGACTCGTCGGCGCGCAAGAGTGTGTACTGAAGGCCCACCCCCAACGTGAGCCACGGCAGCTTGGGTGTATGGAGCGCTACCGAAGGGCCAGCATAGACCTGCCAGATGAGCGAGTTGATCAGGCCGTAGCGCTGTGCGCCGTTGGCATCGAAGGCCATGTTGGGAGATGTGGGAACATAGAGTCCAAAAGCAAAGGTACTTCCGTCGAGAAATGGAATGGCCTTTCCAAGTGGAAAGGCCACGCCACCCGCCGGCTCGATCATCGGCGAGGCCTCGTTGGTCACCGGATCGCAGTTGGGGTCGCAGGAGCCTTCCCCATCAACATCCATACGTTCAAACTTCACATACTGCTGGACACCCCAGAGGTTGAAGTTGAACATGGGGCGCTGAATATGGCTGAGGGCAGCCGGGTTGTAATACTGCGCAGAAAGGTCGTCCGCTCCTGCAATGAAGGCGCCACCCCGTCCGATCGCACGGGTACCGGAGTCCAGAAAGTAGTAGGCAGCGGCGTGGGCCTGTGTGGCCAGGAGCATCAACAGCATCGGGGGCAACCTCCGTGGATCCACCTTAATACCACAGGCAGGGCGGTTTGGGGCAAAGCTCTTGCCATGTCAAGAGAAATCGTTGGAACCGAAGGAGGGTCGCTAAGAAAATTATAGGCGGCGCCTGGAAAGCGGCAAAAGGTTATGTATGATGTTCCTGGAGGTTGGCCATGTACGCGCTCTTCTTCTCTCTCCTGCTCGCCTGTTCCGATCCCTTTGCGGAAGCCGAGAAAGCCAACAAAATTGAGACCTGGGAGGCCTATCTGGCCACCGGGCCAGATGGCTCTGAAAAAATGCTGGCAGAGCAAAAGCTCTCCATGTTGCTGATCGATAAGGCCAAAGCCGAACAATCGGTTGCGGCCTATGATGTGGTGATCAAGCGCTTTCCTAAGCATAAAGATATCAAGCTGCTCAAGGAAGAACGGACCAAGCTGGCCTATATCGAGGCCGATGCGGCTGCGACCATGGAGGGCTGGAAGAAGTTCCTGGATGAGAATGCCGACGCCCCCAAGCTGATGAAGGACAAGGCACGGGGCGCCATCGGGGTGGCCGAATATGGCAAGATCGTCGTCGGGGAAGTCAAAATGGAGCAGGTCAATCTTGCCGAGGATCCCAAGGGTCCGAAGGATGGCTGGGGCTTCAAGGTGGACTTCAAAAACGATGGCGACAAGGTCATCGACTATCTGAATGTAGAGCTTCGCTTTCTGGATGCGAAGGGGCAGCAGATTGGCGCGGAGAAGTGGCCCCTGGTGGCGCAGCAGGGCCCTGGCGGGGTGCCGGTCTCTGAGGAGACCGCCAAACCCCTGAAGCCGGGCGAGAGCCGGGTGTGGGACTACTCCACCGGAAATGCGCCGACAACCTGGGCTCAGACGGTCAAGGTGGTGCCGGTGGCGGTTCGTTTTGCCGGTACCCCCGCCAATGAGGGCGCGCAGCCGAAGTGATCTGGCTGCTTGGCTGCCTCGAATT
>CAITDR010000195.1 GCA_903891165.1 uncultured Pseudomonadota bacterium | reverse complement strand
CACACCTGCTTCGGGTCGCAAGGCAGGTGGGTTTTCGGCGGGTGGGAATCCAGACAAACGGGCGGATTCTGGCGGCACCGTTAGCAGCTGCGGGCCTGAAGGCCGCCGGGCTGACCGATGTGCAGGTGATGTTGGCCGCTCACAACGCCGAGCTGCACGATTTTCTGACTCAGGAGTCAGGAAGCTGGAAACAGGCGGTGGTCGGTGTCCGTCGTGCGCTGCAGGCGGGGCTACAGGTGGGCCTCAGCACCGTGCTGAGCCGCTCGCTGCTGCCGAGCCTGCCGGAGCTGGCCCAATTGAGCCTGAGCCTGGGTGTACATCGGCAGCGATTTGTATGGATACGCGAGGAGGGAGAGGTACAAAGCTCGCTCAAAACACTGCTGCCTCGCTACCGTTTGGCCGAGGAGCCGCTGCATGCGGCGCTGGCACTTTTGCGTCAGGGGGGGATTCCGGCAGAAACCGTCGGGATTCCACTCTGCTTTCTGGGTGGAAAATTATGGGCAGCCGCGGATCGATTAGAGGATATTGCACCGCAACATGAAAATCTTATGGGGGGTGAACCCAAAGAGCGGCGCCACCAGGGATCGCCTTGTACGGCTTGCAGCCTGCGCGCGTCCTGTGCGGGGCCCTATGAGGGCTACACGCAGCGCTGGGGCTGGGACGAATTTATCCCTATTCAAGCTGATTTTTCCACTGCTCCGTCGGAGGGGGATCCGCCCAAACGTGCCGGTCGGCCCGTCGCAACCGCCCCCCGGCAGGCACGCCATTGGAAAGGTGGGGATCCGGTGCCAGCCGGCTGGGGAACTCTGTCCGGAGATCGCCTTTATTTTCCCGTCGGTGCGCCCTGCAGCCGCTCCTGCAGCTTCTGTGCCGTGCGTCCGCTTGCTGGAGCACACTGGAAGGCGGAAAGTGGCCGGAAGCTGCGGCAACGGCTGGTTCGGGCCGCTGGAGAGGGGCCACGCCACCTGATTTTTGCCGGGGCCTCCTGTTGGGAGCATCCGGAGCTGCCCGAGCTGATTCGCGAGGCGACCCGCCTGGGTTTTTCACCGATCGAGGTGTGGGCGCCGCTCTATCCCCTATCAACGCTGGAGCAGGCGGCGGTGGGCAAACTGGCCGGGTTGAGCCAGGTAGTAGCTCCCGAATTGTCCGAAGAGGAGGCGGGAGCAGGAACGGTGGAGGAGGAGGCGGAAGCGCTCCGGCGCCTTCGTGCGTGGCTGCCGAAGCTGGAGATTCGGCATGCCCCTCGGGGTGCCACTCCCGGTCCGCTGTATCGTGCGGAGGGCTGGCTGGGCACTTGGGCGGGCTGTCAGCCCGAAATGGTGGCTTCCAACCTCTCCCATTCTTCGTAGTAGGCAGCGATCTGCTGCTCCAGGGCGGCGCGTTGCTGGCTGAGCGCCGTCACCTTCCGATGATCCAGTCCAGGCGTACACAATTCGCCGTCCACCTCGCCCAACTTGCCTTCGGTGGCCTCGATAAGCTGGCCCAGTTGCTCCACCCGACGCCGCGCTTTTTCCCGCTCGCGCGCCTGCTTTTTGCGGTTGTTGAAGTCCTCCGCCGACTCCGGCGCGCTGCCGCCCTCCATCGCCCGCTGCAGGCTGACCGGCTCGAAGTCTTCCGGGCGTACACCCTCGTGAAGCTCCACTTTTCCCGGCAACACATGCGCCACATGGGTGGCCACGCGCTCCACCAGAAAACGGTCGTGGGTGACGACGAGGAGCGCACCGGTGTAGGCGGCCAGGGCCTCCACCAATACTTCCACCGTCACGACGTCCAGGTGGTTGGTGGGCTCGTCCAAGAGCAGCACTTCGTGCGGACGTAGTGCAATACAGGCCAGGGCCACCCGTGCTTTTTCGCCTCCAGAGAGCGAGCCGATCTTGCGGAGGGCCAGCTCGCCGGGCAGCCCCAAGGAGCCCAGCACGGCACGGGCCCGCTGCGGCTGGGCCAGGGGCCAGGAAGCCACCACATGGTCCAGCGCGACCTCATCCGGAGGCAATTCCCGAGAAAGATCCTGGCTGTAGATGCCGATACGAATACCCTTCCCAACAAGGCGGCGTCCCGACTTCAGGGGTAGGGTGCCGGCCAGGGCCTTCAGCAGGGTGGACTTGCCCGCCCCGTTCGGACCCAAAAGCGCGACCCGCATCCCCTTCTCCAGGGAAAAATCCAGGTTTTCGTACATGGGCTGCTCTCCCCAGCCGAAGGCCGCCTTCCGCAGCGCCAGGGGCTCCAGGATGCCCACTTCCGGCTCCGGCAAACGCAGCGTCGGGATAAATTCCTCCTCCGGCGCGTCGATCTTGTCCATCCGATCCAGGGCCTTGATCCTGGACTGGGCCTGTGTAGCGCGATTGGCGGCATAGCGGAAGCGGTCGATGTAGCGCTGGAGGCGTTCGATCTCCTCCTGCTGAGACTCAAAGGCGGCCTGCTGTTGGTTACGACGCTCCTCCCGGTTCTTCATCCAATAGGTGAAGTTACCACTGTACACGTCAAGACGTCCATCCACCAGCTCGGCGATGTGGCTGACCGCCTGGTCGAGCAGGTGCCGATCGTGAGATACAATCAGTACGGTATGGGGATAGCGCGCTAAAAACTTCCCCAACCAGGCCCGTGCGGCCATATCCAGGTGGTTGGTGGGCTCGTCCAACAACAGGATGGTGGGTTCAGCAAGCAAAAGCCGTGCCAGAGCGATGCGCATCTGCCAACCGCCCGAAAATGTGTCACAGGTTTTTGTCCAATCCTCCTTGGTAAAGCCGAGACCGTGCAACACCTCCCCCACCCGCTCATCCGCCGAAGGACCGCCGGCCAGCCGCCAGACCTCCAGGGCCTTTTCCAGGCGCTCCAGGGCCTTTTCCTCGCCCGCTGCCATGGCCGCCTCCGCACGCTCCACCGCAGCTTTTGCAGTCTGGATGCGGGTCATCCCCGAGGCAACCTCCTCCCACAGCGGCCGCACCGAGTCAGAGACGGCATGTTGCGGCAGGTAGCCCACTACCAGATCCGGCCGGATCTTCAGCTCGCCTGAGTCGATGGGAAATTTCCCACAGATCGCCTTCAGCAAGGTCGATTTTCCGGCGCCATTGCGCCCCACCAACCCCACCCGCTGGCCGGGGTTGATACGCCAGGTCACACGATCAAGGAGGATGTTTCCGGCAACGGCAAGGGTCAGATCAACGAGGTCAAGCATGGCGCCGCCGGTCTATCCCGAACCGCCCGCCTCAGCTCCACCACTCCAGCCGCAGATCCTCAAAGCAGGGGTCGTTGAGGCGGATGTCCTCCAGCGCGTGGCGGGCCAGCGCGCTGTCCTCCTCCCCCCGCTGCCGCGACTCGGCCACGGTACAGGCTCGATCAAAGCGCGCCAAATGCTCGCAGAAGCGCCGGTAGCCGTAGTCCACCGCTCCCTTTGTGTGAATAACAAACGGCCAGTCGCTGGCCTGCAACAACAATAACTCGCGGGCGGCCAGACTCAGTGCCTCCCGCGCCGGCTCGTTGTTGCGCCAATCGATGGCGTGCAGGAGTGCAACAAAGCGATCCTCAGCGCGATATTCCGCCTCCCACATCCACTTCAGCTCATCGTTCATCCACACCCGGAAGTCACCGCCTGCCCCCCAGGAGCCGGCGGGCAGCGTCACCACCTTGTCAGGCGGCTCACTCTGGAGACGCTCGGAAACGGTGCAAGGACGCAGACCCGGCTCGGTGGCCATGGCGCGGAAAACCTCTTTGAGGAAAGTGGGCCCCTCAAACCACCAATGCCCAAAAAGCTCCGCGTCAAAGGGCGCCGTGACGCAGCCCGGCCGGCCTGTCTGGGCGAACCAACGCTCCAGGATGGCGCGCACCACCGCCACAAAATGGCGGGCCTGCCCGAAGGCGGCCGCTGCCACATCATCGGGGTAGTAAGCCTCTTTCTGGCCCAGATCGGCGCGGGGACCGGTCACCTTCCAGTAGCGGAGGCCGTCGTTGCCGTGCTTCTTGTGGAACTCCAGGTAGCGCCCGTCGCCGGGATAGCCCACAATGCCGCTCCATACCTGCTCAGAAACCTCGGGGTGACGCCCCAGAACGGTCAGGCGAGCCGGTCCACCATCCGACGAAATGCCGTGAGGCTCCAAGACCGAGCGCCAGCCACGCATGGGCTCCCAGGTGGCACGATCCCAGCCCACTTTTTCAAAACCCCGTGGCCCCTGGATCCCCTCTGAGCGCGCCTGAGCCAACAACTGGCCATCCACGACGAAGTAGCGGATCCCTTCCTGCGAAAACAGAACTTCTACGCCCTCCCTCATCCGCTCTTCGCTGTGCACCACCGGCGGGGTCCACGGACCTCCCGGCCGATAGGCACACTCGGGCAGCCAAGCGCCGCGCGGCCGGAAGCCCAGCGCCCGCTCGCTGGTATGTACACCCGCACGCACCTGTGCACGGGCGCATACATCATGTAAAATCAAAGGCATAAAGCCGTGGGTGGCATTGGACGTCAACAGCTCGATGCGCCCCGCCCGGGCATGTGCCGCAAAGGCCGCGGGGATGTTCTGGTCCAGATCCTCAAATTGCTGTGCGATCTTCCCGAAATGACGCTCCCAGCGCTCGGCCAGCCATGCCAAGTGCAGATCCCCGCGCTCGGAAAACTCCTTGCGGTCCCGACGGGCCTGATCCTGGCGCCCCTCCAGCCACTTGGGAAAATTGCGCCGGAAAGTCGGCGAATGCAGCTGCTCCAGAAGTACCGGCATCAACCCCATCGTCACCGGGCAGCGGATCCCCTCGGCGGCACACTCGTCGAAGAGGGTCAAGAGCGGCATCCAGGTCTCGGCCGCGGCCTCGTACAGCCAGAATTCGCCGTGCGGCCACCAGCCGTGGTGGAGCACCCAAGGTAGGTGACCATGGAGGACCAAACAAAAATCGCCGCGCATCAGCCCTCCACCGTCAACACAAAGGCCAGTTCACGGCTTTCGGCCGCCCATAGCTCAATTGGCCACCAGATCAATAGGTTTATTCCCTGGTGTAGACTTCCAATTCCCGCAGGCGTGCGAGAAACCACTTCGACCGGTGCAAACCAGAGCTGGGCGGTGGCTCCGTCGGGTGCCCCCGGTCCCGAGCGCGCCGCCACCCGCACCCGCATGCCCCGCTGCACGTCGGTCAGCGTAAAGGCCCGCACCCCGGCCACCTCCCCACGCTCACCCGTCGGAAAAACCCTACGCGGATTCCGCCCATCCCAAGAGGGTCCTGCCGGATCCAGCTCCACACCCAACTCCAGACCATTGCCGACGGTACTGTCCAGGTTCAGGTTGAACTCCACCCCAAAACGCAGGTGCAGCCCCTCGTGGAAGCGGTTGGAGATGATGTAGCGAACGTGGACTTCCGAGCTACCTTTCGGGAAATGAAAACTCTTTTCGATGCGGGCGAGACGCACCCCGCCCCCCTCCGTCAGCGTGCCCTCCCGGGCCAACACCACCGTGGGTCCTTCCTCGAAGAGCTCCATTTTCTCGATCTGGTACTCTCCACCAACAAAATCCCCCTCTTCCACGTCCCCCTCGTCGAAGAAGCGGGCCGCGGTGGCATCGGGGTGCAACATCCGATCCTGAAAACAGGCCCGGCTCCAGCGATCTTCGTAGAGGCGACCGGACAGGTGCAGCTCGGCGATGGGCAGGTCGGGCACCATCGGAGTCTCCGGGACCTGCTGACCGGCGTCGGTGGCGTCGTCTTCATCGGGAAGCAGAAGTGGTAGCTGATCACCCTTCCGAAGACTGTCGTGGAAATATTCCTCCCGACGTCCCCAGACGTTCAGCAGGTTCCCCGGCAGCGACCAGACATCCAGCTCCACCATGGCTCCGCCCTGAGAAGGTGCGAGAACAACGGAGAATTGGGGGCTTTTGACCACCACATCCTGGCGACCGTCGCAGTCCGCATCTACTTGGAGCATCCGGGTGCTGTCCCCGTCGCCCAGCGCACCGGTCACCGCAAATTCTGCGCGCAGCAGGTTGGACCACGCGTCGTGACGCACCGCACCATCCTGGGCACCTACCTCGGTGCCCAGCACGTAGGCGGAGCCATGCTGCGCCCGATACAGTGCCGCGGTCGCCTCGGTCAACGCCTGCTCCAACAGCTGCACGTCGAGTCCCCGGCGGCTACGCTCGCGGATGGTATTGCGCAGTCGGAAGACTTCCACCGAGGTACGCAGCATCTTTTTGTGGAGCCGGTTCAGCTCCGGGTTCCGGGTCAACAGCTGGTCCCAGCCGGGACGTCGCAACAGCGGCAGCAGCTCGGTGGCCTGGGGATCGCCCTTCTTCCAGCCATTCAAGAGGCCAATCATCCGCCGAGCGCCATCGCCCGCCGCTGCCAGCGAGACCGGCAGGGAGATCGAGGCGGGCGGGTAGACCCGCGCGGTGGGCGGCATCCGGTCCAGGACCGTACCAAAATCCACCAGCTTTAACCAATGATCACTCTCGGCCAGCTCGTTGAAGAAGCGGCGCACCCAGCCGCGCCCCATCCCGAAGCAGCGGGTGGCCGAGGCATCCAGGGCGGCTCCGAAGCGCTCCCCGGCCACCGCAAGCGTGACACAACGCATTCCCGCTTTGGCGCGTCGATCGATGGCAGAAAGAATGGCCGAAGGCGCAGAATCTGGCACCATCTGCGCCAGCCGCTCATCCGCCGGGAAGATGGCCAGGGGTGTACCTTCGCGCTCGGTCAGGAAGTAGCCATCGGGCAATCCCCCTTTCCCAAGCTGGTTTTCCTCCAGCACGGTGTAGTGCACCCCAAGCTGCCCAAGGATCCGGGCCGCCGAGGGGTCCCAGGCATTATACGGCAGCCAGGCCCCCCGAATACGCGGGTCACCGTGGGCCTTCCACCAGGCAAAGCTGCGCTGCACCTGACCCACCACGTCCCGTTCGGGCAGGGCAGGCAGGATCGCTCCTCCAAAAAGACCACCGAGGATCTCGATCTTTCCGGTAGCCACCATCTCCTGGAGCTGACGCAGGTGCTCGGGCGCAAAGGCCTCCAGCCACTCCAGCAGCGCCCCACTCCAGTGCATCGAAACCTTTACGACGGGCGCATCCCAGAGTGCCTCGATCAACGGCAGGTATGCACGCTCAAAGGCGCGACGCAGGGTTTCACCCGTCGGCCCCGGAGGCGCGGTACAGTGGATGCAGAAGACCAGCCCGATGGATTGCACCTTTGGAGCCTATCCGGCCGGACGCGCGGCTTCCACCCCTAGCCGGGAAGCATCCGCAGCACTTCGGCGGCAAACACCGTTGCAACCATACTGGCCTGACCGATTCCACGCACCGGTTGCACCCAGCCCGCCTTCCCCTCGTCGGTGATTCCGAAGCGGGAAACAAAAACCAGCGCGATGCCCAGCAGCCCAAAAGTGACCTTCACATGGATCCACATGCCGGTCTTAAAGATGGCCATCCCCGCCGGGTTCACCATCAACAGGGTCAGGCCCAACACCAGCGCCCCCACCGAGGCGATGGCCTCGATATTCAGCAGACGCAACGATACCAGACGCCGCAGCCCGGCCCCAAGATCCGGCTGTCGGCGCGCGAGGGAAAGTGCCGAGTCGGTGGCGACGGAGACCCCAAGAAGCAGCATGACCATCAGGATGTGGAGGCAGAGGGCGATTGGATACATCCAGCGCCTATAACGCAAGCGGCGGGGAACAGGCAGCAGAAAAGGCGGCGCCCGCTACGAAGCCACAAGCTCCCGCCGACGCCGACGGGCAAGCCCCAAGAACACCAGCAGCCCCAGCACAGGATGGGCTTGGACCGAAGCACAATTCCCGTTGGGAAGAACCTTCTGGTCACGCACCTCCAGCTCTACGCCGGTATACACCCGCTGCCCGTCATCCACCTCCACCCCTCGCAAGCCCAGCGGGGCGGAGGGGCTCACCACCACCTCCACCCGAAGGGTCTCCCCCTCCCAGCTTAGCTCCTCCACCACAATACCTTCCCCGAGGTTTACCGTCGGTTTTGCGGTCGGAGTGCCCACCAGGGTCATCGTCAGGCTGATCCGCTCACCCTGGGTCACTTTTTCGGGGCTCAACGTCGTGATGCGGGGACGATTCCCCTCGTCCTGAACCGAGAAGAGCTCAGAGCTGAAGCTTCCCACCGGGCTCTGAAGCACCAGAAAAGCCGGTCCAGGCTCCCGATCTTCGGCCAGCTCCACCTCCATCACGGCGCTGTCCACATCCTGCACTGCGATGGAAGTTACGGTGATCCCCTCTCCAAAAGAGGCTTCTACCTGTCCTTCCACCAGAAAGAGGTATTCCCCCTCCAAGCGCAGGTGCAAAAGTTCTCCGGGCCAGCCGGTGGTCGGGGAGAGCGAGAGAATTTTCGGAACGACCGCATCCACCGAGTAGACTTCGGTCGGATCTCCCTCCCCTTCCGCGTAGATTGCCCGGACGAAGAAGTCGTCATCGACCCCAGTCAGGCTCAGCTCTACCTCAGGCTCGACGATCTCCGTCAGCTTCTGTTCACCCCTGTAGACTGAATAACCAAGCACCGGATGTACACTTTCGGGTGGAGACCAGCTCAACAAGGCGGTTTCCGCAATCAACAGACCTTCAGGTCCGCTGATTGGACCGGGCGCTGGCAGGTAGACCCGAAAAGAGAAGTCACCCAGCCCGGCCTCGTTGACACCATCGGAACCATAGAGCTCACATCGAACCATTGTGTCAGGAAGTTGGCCAGGAAGCTCAGCTTCCCACCAACCATCCGTAGTGGCATGAAGACTCAGGTTCAGCGGGCTCTCCCCCGCCAAACAGTCCAGGCGCGCTGCGGCCACGGCCACGTCATCCTCCAGCTGGGCGCGGAGCAGGTAGGGCCCGGCGAGATCTTCGGTGTCGGTCGGGCTCTCCAGGTTCAACAGATGCGGAGCGGCGATATCGCCGTCCCAAAGCTCCCAATCGTCCACGGCCCAGCCCTTGTCGCCCCCCGCCGCGTTTGCCGAAAAAACCAGCCGCAGCGCCGTGGCACCGGGAGATGTGCTGAGATCCACAATAACCGGCGTCCATCCGTCCGAAAACCCAAAGTAGCCGGCGCCATCGGGATAGCCGTACACCGGGTCTTGGCGACGCCAGACGCCATCCTCTTTCAGCTCCATCCAGCCCAGATCCCCCGGAAGGATGGCGTACCAGGACCAGAAGCGCAGGGTGGGTCTCGAAAAAGCGCTGAGATCCGGTAGGCTGAACTCCAGGTAGTCGGTGCTGTCGTTGAGGTAGTCCCCCGCCAGCCGTGTGGTCCATACCCGGCTGCCGCTGTGGGCGGCGGGCTGCACCAGGGGTACACCCCACTCCCACTGGGCGGTATCTCCGGATGAGCTGAACGGACCACTATCTACTTCCATATTCCAATTTTCGATAAAAATTGGGGCAGCCATGGCGATGCTCAGCCAGATCATCAGCCCGCCTCGCCGATGCGGTATTCGGCCCGGATATCGGCGCCGGCAACCGGAGCTTCGTCAAAAATCAAGCTCTGCCCGGATAAACTCCAACCGCTGACCCGCTCCCCGTCGACAAAAACCCGCAGACTGCCCGCCGAGGGCTCTGCCTGCAACACAAACTCCCGACTGCCCTCTTGTCCCAGCAAGCTGATCTGAGAAGCGACTTCGGAAAAAGTGCCCGCGCAGACACTCTGCACCGCCCCGCCCAGGCTCTGAGCCACAGCCGCATAGCGGGTGCCCGGCGTGGCACTGCCCGCCTCCCCCTCGCAGCCCCCCGGCACGTCGCCTACCACCGCGGAGGCCACCACCCGGCGCCCGCTCGCTTCGGCTTCTGCCTGCATCCAGGCCAGGAAACGGGCATCCACATCGGCCGCACTCTGGTCGTCGCCGTCGGAGACAAAGACCACATGCAGCGCCGCATCCGGGCGTCGGAAGCCCAAATTGGCGGAGTTGTCAGGGTCCAACGCGAGCAATGCCACCTCCATCCCCGCAGATGGCGGCAGACCACTGCTGCCCACCTGCAGTGCGAGAGCCAGCGCTCCTTCCGGATCCGCAGCAGCGGGGGTGATCACCCAGGGACGCCCGCGCAGATGCCCCTCTTCCCGCAGATCCATACTTACCACGCCGATCTGCCAGGAGAGCTGCCAGCCCAACAGGCCCGTCAACAGCCCCTTCGCCGCCTCAGCCAGGGCCCCCTGTTCCTCGGCCATACTGGGCGTGGCATCCACCACAAAAAGCAGGTCCAGGCCGGATAAACTCTCTTGGTTGAAGTACTCCGTCACCGCCGCCGACGTCTGTACCTGGGAGTCCGGATCTTCCAGACCGTACTCCACACAGGCCAGCAGCAGGGGCAGAAGCCAGGACATCTGATCCGTTAATCGGATCCGATCGGCCTTGGGTCAAGGCCCCCCAGAGAATTTCAGGCGCGCCGCGCGCTACTCCAGCCAGAGGTAGGTGAAGCCGAAGCACATCTCCTCGGTGGTACCCTCTCCCCAGGACACGTCCACGGGCGGATCGCTGCTCTGGTTGGGGTTCCCGCTGCTATTGTCCCACTCGCAGCGCAAAAAGACCGAGTCGCCGTCCTGAACCAGCGCTTCCTCATCAAAGAACGACGTGACCTGATTATGAAAATCCCACTTTTTCATACGCGACAGACAGGTCTGCGTCGTGTCCGGGTGGGTCACGTTCAGATCAAAGGCCGTTCCCAGCAGGTGCATGTGGGGAAAGACCCCCAGAATGTGCCCAATCCCATAGCGACGTTTCCACGGGAAGATAATCGCACTTTCAAAGTTGGGATTCCCCGCAGGTACCACAAAATCGTAGGTGCCCAGGGAGAAGACCATCACCTCCTGTTCGACGGCCTCCGCCACCATCAGCCCATAGCCACTCTGGTCCACTTCGCGATCAGCCCCGTCAAAGCTGTTGTAGTAGTGCATCTGCAGCACCAGCTCGGTGTTGGGTTCCAGGGGGATCCCGAGCCCCTCCGGCAAGCTGCCCGGCTCTCCGCCCGGTGCCCAACCGGCGACAAATTGCCAGCCATTCTCCCCAAAACCGTTGCAGGAGAAGCCCGTAGGGTCGTCTGAGGCCCGTGCACCGGTCGCGTCGTAGATCACCACATGGTGGACGATGGCCGGGTTGTCCACCAGGGCTTCAAAGCCGGTCAGGTACATGGTTTCTGGATTATTCAGCGGCATGCGGAAGCAGCGGTAGTCGTTTTCCCCGTCGGCAAAGGTGGGGGTGTACGGCGTCGGTGCACGCAGCTCCAGATCCCAGGGGTACAAGGTGGGTAAAGGCACCGGTACGGATGCCTTTTCCGGATCCCCAAGCTCCGCTCCGGCATTCACCCACGCCTTCACGCGCGAACGTTCGGTGTCGTCCAGGATCAGGCGATCCGAGCCGTGGTAGTCCCGACATTCCGGATCCGGAGCGGGCGGCGGCATGGTGCCCGCCTCCAGGTAGGCGAGGATGGTGGGTGCCAGATTCTTCACATCCTCGGGGTTGTCGAAGGACATGGCCTGCCCGCCCGTCGTATGGCAACGCGCACAGTGTTCCTGTACAATCGCGTCCACATCGCCATAGTAGACCGGGGAGGAGTCGGGCTTGGACTCTTCAGTACCCGTACAGGCCAGTACAAACCAGATCATTGGGACCTCGCGGGCAGAGGGTAGCCTAGTGCCCGCGGATCGGCCACCCCATAGCCGGGCCAACGGCGTACACCGGACCAGGGCATCGGGATCGGTGCAGTGTTCAGGACATCACCCTGTACCAGAAACCAGCCTTCCGCCTCCCCTGTGACCACATGAAAGTCCATCGCGGGCATGTAGCCCTGTCCCACCAGCACCCACCGCTTGTCGCCCGCCACCGCCATGTCCAGGATCAGGACCGCATGGCCCGGAGAGCCGGGGGTAACCAGAAAATCGCCGGGATCCACCTGCTGATCCGCCAGGCTGTCCAGGGGCAGACTGCGGGTGCCCGCATACATGTAGAGATCGGTAAGCCAACGTACAAAAGAAGCATCACTGGCGTCCGCCGCCGCGGATTGGCGGGTGGTCACGGTAGAACCCGACACCACGGGTCGTGCGCCTGAGGCCCAGGCAGTCCAGGTGGAGAGGTAGCCCGAGGTGTAGTGGAAGGCGGGAGAGCCGCCGCGTGATCGCTCCCAGGTGGCGCGAAGGCGCAGGATGGAGTCGGCACATTGCTGGAGATCGCGGGTTCCAACATCCATTTCCACGACACGGGCCGCCGGCATGTCCAGCAGATCGCCCCGATAGGAGTGGACCTGCCGATCCGAGGGGTACAGGGGGAGCTGCCGCAGCCAGGCCCCAAAATCGTCGTCCGGCAAGGATACACGCTGCGCACCGGGAGGAGGCGGGAAGGCCTCCTGGATGGTCTCGGCCCGAAGCAGGCCGATCAGCACAAGCATCAGGATACCCCAGGAGGCAGCTTAGGAATTTCTTCATCGGCGCCCGATCTCCAGGCGGAAACCCCCTCAGCCACGGCCCGCGCCAGCTCGGGCAGCACCGTGGGGCTACGCCAGGCCAGAGCACGTTTGACGGCGATGCCCCCAAAGGCCCCCAGAAAGACCGGAAAGGCGGCTGGACCCCTGTGTTTTAGCTGGAAGTAGGCCGAACTTTTGAAGCGATAGTACTCATAGCGGAGGGCATGCTCCAGGCGCACACCGCCGGAGGGGGCGGAGAGGTGGACCAGCTCGGCACGGGGCTCAAAGATCAGCTTCCATCCTGCTTTGTGGATGCGGGTGGAGTAGTCCGCATCCTCCAGCAAGGCTGATCCGTCGTAGCGTCGATCAAAGCCGCCCACCTGCTGCACCGCCGCCATCCGGTAGGACATATTTGCCCCCTTCAAGGTGGCGATCTCGCAGCGCTCCGTCCCCCAGAGGTTGGTGATGGTGCGCCCCCCCGGCGAGAGGTGGTTGGCGGTGTGGTCAATATTGGGCCGCACCGTCCGCTCCACAATCCGTCCGGTGACCCCACCCACTTCGGGATTTTCGAAGCTTTGCATATGAACATCCAGAAAATCATCATTCAAAAGGATGACATCGTCGTCCAGAAAAAGGAGGACTTCTGCGCTTTTATCCATCCGCGCCATGCCCTCGTTCCGCGCATTGGGCAGGCCCTTCTGCAGGAGGTGGACGTAGTGGATGCGTGGATCGGCCAGCTCCGCCACCAGGGCTTCGTTGCGCGCCCGTTGCGGCGGATCGGACTGGTCAATCAGCCACAGCTCCCAATCGCGGAATTGTTGGAGCAAAAGCTGCCGCACCGTATCGTGGAAGAGGCGGTCGCGGTTGAGGGTGGGGATAAGGATAGTGAGGCGTGGCACGCAGAAATCCTAACGCGGCGTCGTGGCAAAACCTTCCCGTGCTTCGGCAAAGAGTGTTTCGAGGCGATCCACGCTGCTCTTCCAGGTGTAGTGCTCCTGTACCAGCCGACGTGCGGCGGCAATCCGCTCCGGAGGGCTCTGCAGCGCCGCCTTTAAGGCGGTGCGCAGGGCTTCCACATTTTCTGAGGGGAAGAGAATGCCCACATCGCCGCGCAGGTAGTCCTGCGCCGCGGCCTCCACTGCATCGCTGACCACCACGGGAACCCCGGCGTACATCCCCTCAAAAACCACACCGCCCACCGTCTCCCCCCGAGAGGGCAGCACCACTACCGAAGCCGCCTTGATGAGCGCCACAAAAAGTGGACGGGGAAGCTGCCCAAAAACCACCCGATCCCCCAGGGGCTTCGCGCGCGCCTGGAGCCCGGCAAAATAGTCGGGCTCGTTCACCGGCCCCACCACAGCGAGGCGCATCCCCGGCTCGGGGCGGATGGCTTCAATCAGCAGATCTGCCCCTTTTTGGCGGCTGATCCGCGAGGGGGCCAGAATGAATGAGCCCTCATTCATTCCGATCTGGCGGCGCGCCTCCGCCATCTGCTCGGGGGTCACCGCGTCAAACTCAGCTGGATCCACCGCCATTCCGATGTGGGTACGCACATTTTTCAGGCCCAGCTCCTGCCGGAGTGCGTCGGCGGCACCGGGAGAGTCGGCCAGAAGAAGCTGCGGGCGGGCAAGCTGGCGTCGCATCTTCGCCTTCCAGTAGAGGGCGCGGAGTTTTTTGTTCACTCCGCCCTCTCCCCCCAGAATCTCCTTCAAAAACTCAGCGGTGATGTAGTTCTGGGCGATCACCGGCACCGGCCGCAGCCTTGCGCGGGTCAGGATCCAGTCCAGGTGAAAGGAGGGATAGCCCACTGCCACTATCAGGTCGGCGGGTGCAGCCACATCCAGTAGAAAGCGCGGTGTGACCACATCTTTTTCCAGGGGGTTGTGGAAGGGCAGCAGGAAGGAGGCACAGCGATGTACAAAAACGCCGCCCTCCTGCGTGCTGCCGGTCGCGCCCTGCTCGGTACACTGGATGTTGCGGAAGGGGGTGGTGTGGACGTGGACTTCGTGGCCACGGCGGGCCAATTCCTCGGCCTGATGCTGGAGGATCACCTCACCGCCGCCGATGCAGGGCGGGTAGAAATAGGAGAAGAAGCGGATACGCATAGGGCAGGTTATCCCGGTAGCCTCCGGAGCCCAGATGTCTGAGACCGCTTCCGCCATCGCCCGCGCCCAGCTTGCCGCTTTTCGCCAGCAGGATCGCCTGGAACCGCTGCTTTCCCAACTGCAGGGCAGCCCGGCAGAGTTGCTGAAGGCCGCCACCTTGTCGCCGGCCAGCTTTCCCGGACTGCCCGCTCAATTGCGCGACGCCCAGGCAGACGACCTGGATTTTTCCCCCGCAGACCTGGCCTATCGGCGGCTCTATCCGGGCCTGGACATCGGCATCTACGCCGCCTCACACTCCATGGGGGTGCCCTCGGTGGTGGGCCCGGCGATGGTGCGGGAGCAGCTGGACCAGCTCTCTACCCTGGGCATTCAGGTCTGGGAAAGTGGGCTTTGGGTCAAGGTGATGGACCAGTACCGGCAGGCCTGCGCCAGCTTGGTGGGCGGCAGCCTGGAGGCGGGAGACGTGGCCTGGTTCCCCAATGTGTCGGAGGCCTTATCGGCAGTGCTGGAGGGATTGGGGAAGGGAAAGCTGGTGTATAGCTCCGGGCACTTCACCACCGGGCACTACGTCCACCACCAGTGGGCACAGAATACCGGGGGCACCCTGGTAGAAGTATCGGTAGAAGCCGATGGATCGCTGCCCACCGAAAAACTGATGGCGGCGGTGGATGCCGACACCACGGTGCTGTCGATCAGCCATGCCCTCTTTGAGTCGGGCTGGTTGCAGGATCTGCCGGCGATTGCCGCACAGTTGAAGATCAAAGCGCCGAATGCGATGTTGTTGGTGGATGCCTACCAGACGGCGGGCACGGTGCCCCTGGATGCGGCGGCACTCGGGGACCATGTGGTGATCACCGCGGCAGGCCACAAACAGCTCCGCTCTTCTGCCGGTGCGGGCTTTTTATACCTTCCCAAACGCTGGCTTTCGTTGACGCCCAAGCGTACCGGCTGGTGGGGCCATGCGGAGCCTTTTGCCTTTGAGAAGGGACCGGTGCGGCGTGCACACGACGCAACACGCTTCCGCTCGGGCACACCGGGTTTGGTGGGGATGGCGATGTTGTTGGGGGAGCTTGCCGCGCTGGCCAGCTCGGCAGGAGGGGATTTGGAAGGTGCGGTTCTGCGTGCCCGTCGCGTCACCAGCTCGTTGGTCGAGCGCATGCGCAACCGCGCGCAGGAGCGTGGCCTGCGTATCCGCGGCGACTGGTCCCATGAACACCGGGGAGCCTTTGTCTGCATCGAGCTGGAGGATGGTGGCCTTTGCGAGGCCCTGGCCCACCAGGGGATCATCACCGACTTCCGCCCCCGTTTTGCGGGCTCCAAAGCCGGTTGGCTGCGGGTCAGCGGCAACTCGGCGGCATTCCCTTATGAGCTGGATGCGGTGGTGGATGCGGTGGCGGAGCGGGTGGGGGGCTGAGGTGGAGGTTGGGCTCCTTGTCGAACAGCTTGATCGGCTGGCGGCAAAACGTGGAACAAGCAGGAATCGTGTGATCCTTCAGGCTTGTGAGGAGCTATTGGCCGAGCACCAGGGCGATTGGCCACGTGGCTTTTTCGACTCCGCCCTAAGCCCCGAGGATCTTGCGGAGCTTCGTGCGGGCGCAACCCAGATGGAGTCCACTATCCTCGCTTCCCGTCGCGAACGTTGAGTCCCCCCGCTATGAGGCTCGTGCTCGATACGAGCATCGTTTCGGCCATCATGCGTCGGCTACGGGCAATCCGACCATCCCACAACTTCTTCAACGCAGTACCGACCAAAGCCTGCCAATTGGCACCTTTCGCCACAGCCGGTCTCCACAAGTGGCATCCAGGCATCCGGCCCATACATTCAACAGATGTACCTCTACGCCCTCCCCGCCTTCCTCCTGGGCTGCCTCGCCTGGTCGGGTGATGGGCCGTTCTTGGCGGTATTGGCGGCGATCTTTGTGGGCCTCCTGTTTCGACGGTCGAGACGTCTGGCGCTGGTGGCCCTGGTGGCCAGTCCCTGCATCGCCCCGGCAATTTTCGGCGCCGGTCGAGCGATTTCTGGATGGTGGGATGGGGCGGCCACGGATTGGGAACGAGGAGGACGGCACCCTCACGGCCACGCCGACCTCGACGCGGTGGGCCGATTTTACCCGGTGGCCATCGGCAACGATCTGGTGTCGGTCTCCGAGCTTATGGGCAATATAAGCTACGACTCTGGGTACAACGGGACACTCTATCTTTGGACCCGCATTGCGGGGCCACCCATCGGGGCTTACACAGGTGAGTTCCCCGAACGCACCCAAGTGCTGGCCTCCTTCGAACAAAACTCGTTTCGGATGAACCCAGCGGCGATCCAGAACGGGCTTCTCCTGGCCCCCGGAGAGAGCATCCGTTTTGATGCGGATACTGTACGGGAAGACCTTCGGCCAACGCCGTATTCCCTATCAACCGTGCACGCCGATTGGATCGCCCTGACCGACGGTGCCGCGGGCTGGCCGGGAATGGTGGTGATCGCACGATCCTCTGGCGCGCCGATCCTCTACCTCCCGTTGGGGGAGGCAGAGACGATGTCCCTCCGTCGCCGATGGCGGTCGCTCGGGAACACCACGTCACCCAGCCCCCTCACACCTCCAACAACAACCGCTCCGGATCCTCAATACACTCCTTGATCCTGACCAAAAAGCTCACCGCCTCGCGACCATCCAGCAAGCGATGATCGTAAGAAACCGCCAGATACATCATCGGGCGGATGACGATCTCGTCGTTGACCACCACGGCGCGTTTTTGGATGGCGTGCATCCCCAGAATTGCGACCTGGGGGCTGTTGAGGATGGGCGTGCTCATCATCGAGCCGAAAATGCCGCCGTTGCTGACGGTGAAGGTGCCGCCGCGCAGCTCGTCCACAGAAATCTGGTTTTTCTTCGCTTTTTCGCCGAAGGCGGCAATGGCCTGCTCGGTCTCCGCGAAGGAGAGCCGATCGGCATGGCGCACCACCGGAACCACCAGACCGCGAGGTCCACTCACCGCCACCCCGACGTGGTAGTAGTGCTTGTAGGCAACCGCGTCGCCCCGAATCTCGGCGTTGGCACTGGGGAAGGCCTTGAGCGCATCCACCGTGGCCTTCACAAAGAAGCTCATAAAGCCCAGTTTGATCCCATACTTCTTTACGAAGCGATCCTGGTACTTCTCGCGCAGGGCCATGACCCGACTCATGTCCACCTCGTTGAAGGTGGTCAGGATCGCGGCTGATTGTTGGGCCTGCACCAGCCGCTCCGCGATACGTTTGCGGATCGAGGTCATGGGCACCAACTCTTCCGGCTCGTCGCCCGTCAGGATCACCGGCGCGGCGGGCTTCACGGCTGCCGAAACCACCGGCGCAGCGACCACGGCTGCTTCGGGCTTGCGACTGGCAAGCTCCACATCCTCCCGCGTCACCCGTCCGCCCTTTCCGGTGCCAGAAACCGTTGACGTGTCAATCCCGGCTTCCTGGGCGGCCCGGCGTGCTGCCGGCCCGGCGAGCACTTCTGCGGGGGGCGCCGAGACCGGAGCGGAAGTGGCCGGAGCAGAAGGAGCGGCCGACCCAACGGCCCCCTCGCGCACCCGCGCAATCACATCGCCCACTTTCACCTCGGCCCCCTCAGCAGCCAGCGCCGCTTCCAGGATCCCGGCAACCGGGCAGGGCACTTCCACCGTGGCCTTGTCGCTGTCCAGCGCCACCAGGGACTCATCCACTTTCACCACCTCACCCGCCTTCTTCAGCCACTTTGCGACGGTTGCGGTGGTGACGGACTCGCCCATCGAAGGGACTCGAACTTCTACCGACATCCTGCCTCCCAAGGCCCGGGAACGTATCCCGCTGCGGTGCCGCAGTCGCCCCCTTTTCGGCGGAAGTGGCAGCGGCGGCATTTGGGTTATGAGAGGGGGTGCCCTGGGAAGTAGACAGCCCGCAGAGTCTGGCCCTGATCTGCCTGATCAGCGGCATTCTTTTGCCTCTTCCCGAGGACGTTGCCCTGCTTCTGGCGGGCTGGGCACTGCGCACCGGTAGCCTGCAGCCGGTGGAGGCGTTGATCGCCGCCTTTCTGGGGGTCCTGGGCCGAGACAGCATCGCGTTCAGTGCGGGCTATCTGTTGGAAGAGCGCCTGGAACGCTGGCCTCTGGGGATGCGTTTACTCCGCAGTCGCGCTGTCCAGCGCGCCCGGGACAGCTTCCAGCGTCGCGGCGCACCCATGCTCTTCTTCACCCGCTTTGCCGTGGGGATGCGGGCACCGCTCTATTTTGCCGCAGGAATGCTCGGCCACCGTTTCCGTACCTTTATCGTGGCGGATGTCATAGGACTGCTGATCACGACGCCGCTGAGCCTCTGGCTGGGCTGGCGTTTTGGTGAGCAGGCCGCACAGACGCTCACCGGGCTGCTTGCCCACCAGCGGCTGGTGCTGGCCCTGCTGGTGCTGGCCCTCGGCGGGCGCTGGTGGTGGGTGCAGCGGCGGCGTTGGGCGGCACTGCAGCACACCGTTGACCGGGAAAAATCTACTTCAAAGGGCCTTGATCGCCCGTAGGTGTCGCTCTGCGGTGCGGGCAAGCGGCCCATCCGCGGTCACCTGCTGGCTCAGCCACTCCCGTACAAATTCCGGATGATCCAGGAACCACCTGCTCGACTCCTCCTTCACGGCGGAATTCTGGCTCATCTCCAGGACAATCGCCGCGGTGTGAAGCGACTGGATCGGAGCAATCTGCTGGAAGAACCAGCGTTGTTCCTCACCGTCCAACTTCTGCCAGCGCCTCAGGTAGGCGGTCAGCACCTCCGAGCCGCCCAGAAAGACCAGACGTGCATCCGGACGGTGCCCCAGACGATCCATCGCAACGCGCATCCGCACGAATGTCGGATCATCCGCCGCATGCGTATACCATCCCAGGTTCCGGTCCCCTCCCCGCTTCGCCGCCTCTGAGCCGGCCAGCACGAGGTGGATCGCACGCAGGTGGCTGAAGCCATCCTCCCAGGTTGCCCGCCCCTTTACCGGCGCACCTCCGCCGCGCTCCAGCACCGCGTTCAACCGATCCCGTTGCGCCGCCGCCTCTACCGGCGTCAAGCGCAAAAGCAGATAGCCAAGCTGGTAGGTGATAAAAGGAGGAAGGGTCCACCGGGCACTCAAAATTCCTGCAGGAAGCTGCTCCAGCACGTCCACGATAGCACCGGCCACCACCGAGGTCCCCACCAGGGCCTCCGCATAGAGCAGCCAGTTTTCCATAGTCCGGTCGGAAACCCCCATAAGACTGTTCTGCATCCGGGTTTCGATGCCGCGAAGCACCTCTTCCGGGCGGAGCGGGTCGGGATTCCAGAGGGCCTCTTCCGCCGACTGCCGGAGGAGCTTCTCGTCAGGAGTCAGCTCAAAGGGTGCAAGGAGGCCGATAGCCCGCACATAGCCCTGTGCCAAACGCCGACCCCACTGCCGACGCGGGGTGGGATCCAGGGGCTCCAGAACACGCCGCACCGCCTCCACGGCGGCCTGATCGTCGATGGACTGGTCCACAACGCTCCGGATGTGCGGCCAGCCCGCAGCAAAAAGGAGGTCGTCTGCCGGAGTAAAGGCGAAGGAATCCCGCACCAGGACGGCAGCAGCCCGGTCGGAAAAAGGCAGGGAAACGTCAGGCTTCGAGCGCATCCAAGGCCTATAACCCTAGTTCAATAAGAGTTCATCCCCTGCATCGCCGCACTCATCAGGTTCATGCCCACCCCGAAGATCATCGCGATCACGGTCACCAGAAGAGCGCCTGCACCCGTTGCAATTCCGCCGTAGGCCAGGGCCTTTTGCGGGCTGTCCGGCCGAACCACCGCCACGATCCCAAGCACAATGGCAATCAAGCCCATCGGCACGGAGAGGCAGCCACAACAACAGGAGGAAGGAAGCGCAATAATCCCGCAGATCAACGAAGCGATCGCGAGAGGATCGGTGCCTCCACCCTGGTTGGAATCGGTGGGCCAGGACTCGGCGGCAAGGATGGACATGGAGGCTCCCCGGAAAGCTGCTGAAGAATCGGCGCCAGTCGCCAATGTCCGCGTTATAGTCGATTGTGGAGGATGGCGCATGCGGTTGCTCGGTATCGGGGCCCTGTTGTGGACCTTTGGATGTAATGGCGAGTCCGAGGACAGCGAAAAACCGGTCACCGACCAGGATCGCGACGGCTACGCCGCCGCCGAAGACTGCGATGACACCGACCGCAAGATCTACCCCGGTGCAGAAGAACTCTGCAACGAAGTGGACGACGACTGCGACGGCACGGTGGACAATGATCCCGTGGACGAACAGATCTTCTATGCCGACACCGACGCGGACGGCTACGGCAACCCGTCTGCCACTGGACTCGGCTGTACCGCGCCCACCGGCTTCGTAGAAGATCGCACCGACTGTGACGACGCCCGTGCCGACATCCATCCCGGTGCCACCGAGACGGACTGCGAAGATCCCATCGACTATAACTGCGATGGATCCACCCAATATGCAGATCTGGACGGCGACGGCTACCCCGCCTGTGGCGAGTGTAACGACCTGATCTTCGAGGTCAACCCCGCCGCCGACGAACGCTGCAACAATCGCGACGACAATTGCGACGGAACCGCCGACGAAAACGCGGTGGACCAGCGCACCTGGTACGCCGATGCCGACCGCGACGGCTACGGCGATCTCGCCACCGCCGTCACCTCCTGCGACTCGCCCTCTGGCTACACCACTGACAGCCGCGACTGTGACGACGCCAACTACGACCGGAACCCCGGCCAACGCGAAGTCTGTGATGATGCGGGCTTGGACGAAGACTGCGACAACCTGGTCGACGACGACGACCCGAACATCTCCGCCGCCAGCCAGTTCTCCTGGTACACCGACACGGATGGCGACGGCTACGGCGACGAAGCCACCGTCGTAGTGGCCTGCGTCGGTCCCTCCGGCTGGAACAACACCGGCGGCGACTGCGACGACGGCGACGTGGCCATCCACCCCGGCGCCCAGGAGATCTGCGACGCTGGAAGTGTGGACGAAGACTGCGACAGTTTTGCGGACGACGCCGATGTTTCCGTCAGCCGCAGCAGCTACAACCTCTGGTACCGGGACAGCGACAGCGACGGCTATGGCGCCACCAGCGTTACCATCTCGCGTTGCGATGCCCCCGCAGGTTACCTCTCCATCGGCGGGGACTGCAACGACGCAGTCGCCACTATCTCGCCTGCAGGCACCGAAATCTGTGATAGCGCCAACCAGGACGAAGACTGCGACAGCCTGACCGACGATAGCGATCCAGACATCGCCGAGAGCGACAAGTCCACCTGGTACCTGGACAACGACAGCGACGGCTACGGGGAAACGAGTAGCACCACCATCGCCTGCGACGCCCCTACCGGCTACAGCAGCGTCGGCGCCGACTGCGACGACAGCGCGCGGGGCGTCAACCCCGGCGCCCAGGAAAGCTGCGACAGCGCCGACACCGACGAGGACTGCGACGGTCTGACCGACGACAGCGACCCCTCCGTAAACGACCAGGGAAGCTGGTACATCGACCTGGACGCGGACGGCTACGGCACCGGCTCCGCCACCCGCGCCTGCGACATTCCGGCGCAGAGTGCAGGGCAGAGCGGGGACTGCAACGACAGCAACCGGAGCATCAGCCCCGGCGTTACAGAAATCTGCGACAGCGCCAACACCGACGAAGATTGCGACGGCCTGAGCGACGACGCCGACCCCTCCGCCACCGGAAAATCTACGGTATACGCAGACAACGACGGCGATGGCTATGGCACAGCTTCCCAGTCTGCCAGCCAGTGCGACATCAGCGCCGGGCAGTCCGCCAACAACAGCGACTGCAACGACAGCCTGACCGCCGTCCACCCCGGCGCCTCGGAAATCTGTGACAGCCAGGACAACGACTGCGACGGCTATGCCGACGATGCCGATCTGGATGGCGACGGAATCCCCGCATGGTACGTGGACGTAGACGGCGACGGCTATGGAAACGACGCGTCGGTATTGCACCGTTGTACACAACCCGGTGGTGCCGTGAGCACGGGGGGCGACTGTAACGACAGCAGCACCACCTTCTCTCCGGCCGCCCCCGAAGTCTGCGGCGACGGGCTGGATCAGGACTGCAGCAACGAAGCGGACGATTGCAGTGTGGCTGGCACCCGGCTACTGAGCACGGCAAACGCCCGCTATTTCGGATCAGGCAGCCAGTCCACCGTCGGCAAAAACGTGGACATCAACGACGGACTGCTGTACATCAGCAGCTACGAAGGTGGAATCACCTCCACCCACGAGCTGGACGTGGCGGTGGGGGATACCACCGTAGCGGCACCGGTGTTCGGAGCAATGGGCAGCTCGGCCGTCATGCAGAAGGGAGCTGGCACCTACTTCATCGGTACTTCGGACACCTACGGGGCCGGCACCGATGGCGTCTACCCGGCCCTGCAGCTCAGCCTGTCGAGCCCGATCACCGCACTGTCCGCCCAAAACGGCGCTACCCTGCTGGGCTTCAGCGGGAGTGGCAGCTCGGGGGAAGCGCGGTACTACGCCGAAAGTGTGACCGGCTACGACCCGGCCGCCACCGCCACCTTCCCTGGCGGCACCAGCGGAGACAGTGCCGGTGCTGCAGTATTGTTGCAAGACATAAATGGAGACGGACTGGACGATGCCCTGATCGGCATGCCCAACGCCATCTTCACGCTGGGACTGGTCTCCATTCAGAACGGCCCCAACAGCGGAACCCTGGCCGCCAGCAACAACGACAGCTCGCTGACCGGTGCTGGCTTCGGCGACCGGACCGGCGGCAGCCTGGCGAGCGCCGGAGATGTGAACAACGACGGCTACGAAGACTGGCTTGCCGGCGCGATCACCGGTGGGAAGGTCTACCTGGTGACCGGACGTGCTGGCTCCGGCTCCTTGAACACGGCTCAAGCCGCCGCCTCATTCACCGACAGCAATGGCTTTGGCGCATCTATCGCGGGGAACGCCGACTTCGACGGGGACGGCTCCTTGGACATTGTAGTTTCCACTACGACAAGTTCCGGCGCCGCCTACGCCTTCTACGGCCCCTTTAGCGGTGCGTACACAACCACCAGTGCGGTGGGAGCCATGGTCGGCACCGGCACCAGCGCCCCGTCCATGGCCGCCGGCGACGTGGACAACGACGGCTTCGACGACCTGCTCATCGGGGTCCCCAGCTACGGCAGCTACGGCGCCGCCTTCCTGTTCCTCGGAGCAGAGTAAGGAGGAATAAGCTCCGTACTGTCAAAACCCACAAAGGCGCGCGGGCCAGAGGCCCGGGCGCCTTTTGGTTGACATGGGGAAGCGCCCATCGCTTGCGTGGCTGTCGCGGGTAACAAGTCCAGAAACGGCTTCCACTCAGCGCTTTTGATCCGCTGGAGCATGTAGAAGCTCCTTTACCGCCACCATCCTTGCGAGATGGCGCCCGAAGTGGTGCATCACCAGCGCGTGAATCGGGGCCTGAGTGACGACATAGATGGGCCACGGCAACGAGGGTACAAACTCGTGGATCGACGAAAGTGTGAAGCGCCGGTCGGCCACCTGCCGGAACTCAAGCCAGCCTGAGGTGCCGGTATGCGACAACAGCCCCCCAGAAATGTGGAACTTGTGGCGGTCCAGGTCCGAGCGGCCCTCGACGTAGTCCAGCACCAGGAGCGGCGAGGGCAGGAAGGCCAAGGAGAACACGATCCGCTGCCCCTCCTCCAGTCGGGTGACACGAACCACCGTGTGAAAAAATCGCGGGAGCCAGTCCATATACTCGTTCGAGATAAAGTGCGCGTCGTGCTCCGGCAGCGACGGCAGACGCTGGATGGAGCGCACCGTGGGCAGGCCACCCGAGGGTGGGCTGGACACCACGAGGCTTCGGGCCGGCCGCTCCAGGGTGTGGGTGAGCATCCCTCGGAAGGTGGGAAAGTGGATCAGCGAGGCGATCTCTGGCCCCGGCAACGGCTGCGGAAGATCACACTGGAGGCTGTCGACCAAGGGCGAGATGAGCTCGTGCGCCGCCCCGGAGAACAATTGCACCCACCGCTTGGAGAAACCCGTGCTGGCAATCGGCACCCGCACCATCAAGCGCTTTTTGCCCATCGCTTCCGCGGTCTGCCGCAGCAGGCTCTCGTAGGTGAGCGTCTCCCCGTTGACCAGGTCGAGTGTCTTCCCGGTGAAAGCTGGGTTCAAGATGGCAGCCTTCAGCACCGCGATCACGTCGTCGATGTACACGGCCTGGGTAAGGCTGCGTGTCCATTGCGGGAGGATCATCCACGGCAACCGCTCCACCAGGGCCCTCAGGATCTCAAAGGAGCTCCCCTCCGGCCCCACCACCATCCCCGCACGCAGGCAGGTGACGGGCACCCCAACCGACTGCAGCACACACTCCACCTCGTGCCGGCTGGTCAGGTGTGCGCTCACAAAGCCCGCCTCGGGGATCAAGCCGCCCAGGTAGATGATCTGCTTGACCCCCTCGCTGGCGCAGGCGCGTGCGAAATTGTCCGCCAGCAGCAGGTCGGTGTCGTGGAAACTACCCTGGAACAGGCTGGACGAGGGCATCATGGAGTGGACGAGGTACACGGCCACGTCCGCACCTTTGAGTGCAGCGAAGGTACTGGTCGCCGAAAAGAGATCACATGCACGCCACTGCAGCCCCACTTCCTCCCGAGGTCGCCGGGCGAGGCCCACGACCCGGTAGTCGTCGCTTAGCGCCCTGCACAAGTGCGAGCCGACGAAGCCGCTCGCGCCTGCGATGGCCACCGTCGTCGGTTTCCCTGCAGTTGTGAGGACTTCTGCCATGAAAATTTCCAACTGCATGGCGGCCGGGTGACCACCCGATTCCGCCGGGCGCTGTGTGGCGGCTACAAGATCCCCTCGCAGGGCGCCTGCGGCGCTCGGGCCGCACGCGCCTTGCAGGATCCTGAAAATACTCCCCTTATCACCCTACCTTCTGCTGAATAAACTCTCTGATCAGCACATTTTGCAGCAGGTCGGCCGGGTCATAGACCCACGGCACCACAACCGCCAACACCCCGGGCACCACGCCGACTTTCCCCGGATCGGCCCCTGCCGGCGGAGGAGGGTGCGTCGCCGGCTTGGGCACATCACCCCCTACTCGAAGTATTGTGTCCGGCTGCCGTCGCCGTTGTCGCGCAGCAGGCCGCGGCGCAGGCCGGCCTTTTCCAGCACGCGATGCGAGGCGTGGTTCTGCGGCGCCACGGTGGCGATGATGTGCGTCAACCCGTGCACTTCCCGGCCATAGGCCAGCAGTCCACGCACCGCCTCGGTGGCGAGGCCGCAACCCCAGTTGGCGCGGTGCAAGGCGTACTTGACCTCGGCTTCCACCTGATCGCCGGGGTGCACGATGCCGGCAAAGCCGGCCACCAAGCCGGTGTCGCGCAGCTCCAGCGTAAACATTCCGTAGCCGCGACGGGCGTAGTTGGCGCCTGTGACCTGCAGCCACTGCTCACATTCCGCCCGCGTGATCGGCCGGCCATCACCGACCCAGCGCATGGCCTCGGCATCCCCATACACGGCGAAAAGATCGTCGATGTCGGCCTGACGCCAGCGCCGGACGTTCAGGCGCGGCGTGCTGAAGACGTTGTCGGTCAGAGGAAACATGAACACCTCATCTCGACCATCGTAGATCATCGCCCCCTCCCTCGTCAATCCCCAATCACAATTTTCAACTTTTTGCATGTCCACAAAGTTGAAAAACCGGGTAGCCTTCCCGGTTACCCTTTCCGCGCGGTCGGGAATCGCCCTCTGTGCACCGCACGTGCACAGTGTGCGCACAATCTCAGGCCTTCCACAGAAAGCTGCTTCGTCTTCGGCGCGGAAGCTCTTTTGGCCCTTGAATTATGGCACGGTTCTTGCTTGAAGGTGCACCGTGCCCCACTCCCGGGGGCCATCGGAGCGCAGATGTAGTTTTTGTTTTTGGCCTGTGCAATGCCGGAGTCTATAGAGGACTCTGCCCCTCCTTGTGAGCCTTCGACCTGGTATTCCGATGGGGATGCCGATGGCTTCGGGGATGTCACTGCCTCCCAAATTTCCTGTTCCCAGCCGCCCGGATTTGTGGCCGATGCGACCGACTGCAACGATGCTGCGTTCGCTGTATTCCCCGGTGCTGTGGAAACCTGCGACGGTCTGGACAACAACTGTGATGGCTCGATGGATGAGTCTTCCGCGATCGATGCCGGGATCTGGTATGCCGATGGGGACGCGGATGGATTTGGGGACGGGGGCTCCTCCCTGAGTTCCTGTGCTCAGCCGCCCGGATTTGTGGCCGATGCGACCGATTGCAACGACAGTGATCCCGTCATCCACCCTTTTGTCCGGGACCTCCCCGCGGATGGCGTGGACCAAAACTGTGACGGGTTGGATGGCTTCACGGACGATGTGGTGTGCGGTAGCTTCACCACTCTGGTGGAGGCCTTTGCTCTGTTCAGCGCCGGCCCACCCCTTCTCGATACCAGTCCCGTGGAGAGCCTTGTCGAGACATGTACGGTGACGGACACGGATGTCACGGGGTTCCATGAATACACCGGCTTCGAGGATTCGTTCTACCAGGGAAGCACCAGCGTCGGCACATCTACGGTGTCCTGCACGGAAGCGAGCGACGGAATCTACGCAACCGGAGGAGGAGAAAGTTTCGATCAAAGTTATCTTTCGTGGGACCGGCAAGCGAATGCCGAAGAAGATTGGGGCGATAGCAGCACCTCGCTCTCTTTCTACGCGGAGGCCCCCCAAAGTGGTAGCTTGGACCCCTACCTTCTTCGCTACAGCCGCTCGGAGGATCGGGCTCACTGGCTCGAGCTGGTTTTGGGCGACGGAACCAGTTCTTCAGAGTCAGTCGTTGAGGTGGAGGCAATGCTCCAGAACGGCACCAGTCGTAGCTACTGCTACGAAAGCAGCTCCAGCACTACCAGCTGGAGCAGCAGGTGGGTGGAGAGCTACGACAGCTGGAGCTACGAATCGGAAAGCTGTACCTTGAATTAACGGCTTTTTGGCCCTGTTTGTCAGCGCCATTGTGGTGGTGCCTCTGTGGTTGGCCCTGGCCCGCAAGTTCAGCAAGCGCACGGCCTTCATCGCTGGTATGGCTCTCCTGGTGGTGGTGCTGGTGACCCTCTATCTGCTCAAAAATCCCTCTCCGCTGGTGGTAATCCTTCTCCTGGTGGGG
Source organism: uncultured Pseudomonadota bacterium (assembly GCA_903891165.1). Lineage (GTDB taxonomy): Bacteria > Myxococcota_A > UBA796 > UBA796 > SXON01 > CAITDR01. Next base: position 18,916 of record CAITDR010000195.1, on the reverse strand, counting down.
GCTGGTGTCGGGGTGGCAACGGTTTACCTCTTCCCCTGGGCCATGGTGCCCGACACCGTGGAATATTCGCAATGGAAAAGCGGCGTCCGCCAGGAAGGTTTCCTGTATGGCTTTTTCCTGTTTGGCCTGAAGTTGGCGCAGGCATTGTCTGGCTTCATTGCCGGTTTTGCCCTTGATTCCTTTGGCTATGTGCCCAATGCCGTGCAGAGCCAGTCGACCCTTGATGGCATCACTTTTATCATGACGATTGTGCCCTGTGGTTTCCTGATTGTTGGTTTGATCTGTCTTTTCTACTATCCGATCACGCCAGCCAAGCATAAAAATATGGTAGCCGAGATTGCGGCCCGAGTTGCCGAAAGCCCATCATGAACCAGTAGGCGGTATTCGAATTGCTTATCCTCTGCCTCTGGCACGTGTGATCACAACTTTTGGAGCATAATCTGGTATTGTAAGTGAGGACACTGCCCCTCGGATCGAGGCGCCCCCCCTCAAAATCGCTCCATCCGAATCCCAACGGACAACATTGTCCGTTGATCCTCCTCCCCCCGGTACAGCTCGGCCGTCCCCGCCACCGACCAGGAGGCCCCCCAGAACCGGCCCAGCTCCATCCCTCCCTCCACCCTCACCTGCTCCTCCCAGCCAAAGCCCCCCGGCAGGCTTGTAGCCCGGCCACAGTGCGACCCGCAGCGACACCGCCGTCCGCTGCTGCACGCCGGAGCCCAGGGCCAGCTCCAGGCTCAGCGGCACCCGCAGCATCGGCTCCAGGTGCCCGCCCACCGGGCCCACCCCCGCGGCCAGACCGATCCCTACCCGGGCATCCCGAAGCAGCTCCACGCCGGGCGGCGGCCCCAGGCTCAGCTCCGCCCGGGCCACATCCCCGCGCAGCCCCTCCGGTCTGCCCCGCTCCCAGCCCCCCTCCAAAAGGTGCAGATCGAGGCCCCCGTGCAGCCAGCCGCTCCCCGCAGGTCGCAGCGCGAGGTGCAGCAGCTCGCCTGAGCTCAGGCTGTGTTCCAGCGTCGGGTCCACGAGCAGCCTCAGCTTCAGCACCGAAACCGCCACATTGTCCGACAGGCTGAAGCGACGCCCCGGACCGATCCGCGCGTCGTAGAGCGCCGTCTCCACCCCCGGCCCCCACCAGACCTCGCTCCCCTCCCGGTGCAGCTCCACAAAGACCGTCACCGGCCGGAACGGAGTGGAAGAGGAAGCAGCGCTGCGATCCCGCTCCAGCAACGCCAGCAGCTCCGCGTCGCCCGACTCTTCGGCGGTGGGCCACCCGCCGTTTCGGGCACCCACCAGACCAAGCCGCAGCCCCGCCTGCGCCGCCTTGACCGACTGCCTCCGGCCACGCGCCGCCTCCACCACCCCCTGCCAGTGCAGAACCTGCAACGCCCGCACCCGCTCCTCCTCCGGCATCCCCCGAGCCACTTCGCCGAAGCGACGGTAGGCCTCGCCACGATCCTCCTCTTTTTTGGCATCAAAGTCCCGCCGCAGCGCCCGCAGCTCCGGCCCGAGAGACGCTTGCTGGACCAGCGTGGCCGCCGCAATCGCACGGCTGCCCACCGCTGCGAGCTGCACCCGCCCCAGGGGCAGCTCCGCGATCCGCCCCTGCCGCGCCAAAGCTGCCAGAAGCACGTCCGGCGGCATCGGCTTCACCTGCGGAAGTGCCCCCGGCCAGGCCGCCTCCGCCACCTCAAATGGCAATCTGACACAGTTATGGTTGAAAAACAGATAGGGCCGATCCCAGGCCAGCCGAAGCTCATCGAGCCGCCTCAGCAGCGCCGCTTTTTCCGCGGGCCCCAGGTTTAGCCGATAGAAGCGCACCTCCCGATCCTGCTCCTCGGTGTAGTCCAGCACCAAACCTTCCAGCGGAAGTACCTGGATCACCGAGGGGAAGCCGCCGGTCACCCCCTTGTAGGCATAGGCGAGGCTCCCCTCGGCCGTGTCGCCGACCTCCGCCACCATCGACCAGGCCTCAGCACGCGGAGGTGCACCTTCTTCCTCCGCAAAATGCAGGGCCACCGCCATATGCCCGGCGAGACTCGCCGCGGCCCCCGTCGCCACAATGTAGACCAGATCCACCGCCACCACCTGCTCCGGATCCAGGCCCACCGCCTCCAACGACGCACAGGGATGGTCCGCCGCCGGATCAACCCCCGCGATCTCAGCCCAGAAGCGCCACTTCGACGGCATCCGGCAGCGCGGGTGCAGGTCCCCTGCCTCCGCCGAAGGAGTCCAGAAGAGCTCCGCCATCGTCGCGAAGTCTTCGGCGGGCGAGCGGCTGCCCAGCGGCCGTGCCCAGGCCAGCGGATCACGCTCCACCGCACCCTGTTCCAGGAAAGACCTCCCCCATCCGCTGATCGAACGGAAGGCCCGGCGACGTGACCAGCCCTCGCTCCGATCGACCGCGTGGGCCAGCGCGTGGATGCGTGCCGAGCGGCTGTGCAGCGGATCCGCGCCGACCACCAGCTCCATCCGCCGCCCGTGCAGATGCGCAAGGGAATGATCCGGATCGCCGGTGTCAGCCACCACCCAAAACTCCAGCGGCAGCTCCGCCCACGGCGCCCCCGGCAGAGCGGCCAGCTCCCCGAGTGCCACCGCCTCCTCCACCGGCCAGCCCTCCCCCCGCAGCAGCCAGCGGCTTCCCGGCACCGGCACATCCCCGGCCAGCACCATTCCCACAAAAAGGAGAATCACCCTGCCGCAGGCACCGGAAGGACCAGACGACCATCGGTCGCGGCCGCGGCCTTGGCAGCAAGCTCGGCCACTTTGGCGTCGATGGCCTGCGGATAGGCCTCCTCCAGAAGGCCCGCAAGGCGATCGAGGTGGTCACCCGCGAAAGAGTAGGTTTCACCCCGATCCTGCAGCGGCGCGAGCACCCCGGCCACCAGGGCTTCGATGGGCTGGTCGGGCAGACCCAGCCAGCGGCGAAGGTGCGCGTGGGCAGACCCTGGCTCCCCCCGCTCCCCCTCGGTGCGCAGCCGCCACAAAAAGGCACCCGCCGCCGTATCGTCCGGGATCATCTCCGGCGCCACCTGGAGCGCCACATCCACCAGGAGCTGATCCACCGCTTCCAAGCTGGACGGAGGTGGCCCCGCCGCACGAAGGGCCCCGACCATCACCGGCACCGGCACACACATCGCAGCGGCGAGGGCCTCCAGCTCCGGCCCCTCTTCGTACATCACCTGCACAAAAATCCGGTCCATCACCGCCGGATCCGCCCGGAGCTGGGTCAAAATACGCCCCAGATCCTGCCGCTCGCCCATCAGACCCACGTCGATCATCGCCGCCGCCCGCTTCCGCCGCTTGGCCTCATTTTTGTTTTTCTTATGAAGCGTCGTCACCACAATCACATTGGCAATGATGGCGCCTACGACGAGAATTGCGAGGACGACCAGCAGGACCACCACGCTGCCCTTGGAGAGCTCCAGCGAGGAATCTTCCGAGGATTGCCCCGAGCTTTCCCCATCCGTACTATCCGCGGACCCGTTTGCTCAGGCGGTACGCAGGCTGGCCAAGGCCGCTCCCAACAATACAACCAACCGACGACGACTGAGGTGGCTGCCCGGCACGGGAGGGGAAAGCATAAAAATCCTTGGGATCCCTTCCACTATCCCAGCACCTCCCCACGTCAAGTCGGACGCGTGCGACGAATTCGGCCCGAATCAGAAGAGAATGCCAGATTGCTCTACAACATCCAATCACCATGAAAATTTCCTATTGAAATGGACAATTACTCTCAATACATGGGCAGGCATGCCGTCCCCGAACAATCCCATCTCCCTCCTGGCCACCCTGCTCTGCATCACTGCGTGCAACGAAACGGTGCCCGAAAAGCCCGATATATACACACCCGTGCTGCTGAGCATGAACGACGTTTCCGTGCTCTATCCGCTGCCCGATCCCGAGGATCCGACGCAGCTTCGGGCTAGCGACGTGGGCGCCTACGGGGAGCTTTTCCCGGAGGATCTCTCCGACCAGATCCCCACCTTCGGGGCCACGTCCGACGACATGCTCGTGTACTCCATGCTGCGGGTGGTCTCGCTACGCTTTGACGCCTGTGGCGGGATGCCGGAGTCCTGCCGGCCCGAAATCCGGCTGGTGATGCAGCCGATCTCGCGCGATGGACGCGCCAGAGATACAGCGTTGCACCTATTTTATTACATCGACGACTTTGCAGAGACCGTCGCTACACTCCGAGAGCTGCGGGCGCTTGAGCCCGAGACCGCGGTCAGCGCCCCGCTGGATGTACACCCCTCGCTGGTGGCGCAGGGGGTGGACGGCGCCTACGGAGCGGCACTCCGGGAGCGGGTGCTGGAGCTCACCGGCGTTGATCGCCTGCACCGGATCACCTTTTTTCTCCGCGCCCCCTCGACCACCCCCAATTGGTTTATGGGCGGCTTCGAAGTGGTGGACGGGGAAACCAGCACCCTGAAGATCGAGGGCGTGCGCGACGACGTCCAGCAGGTGATCCTCGACGCGGCCGGCGAAAGCTACAACTACCAGATCAGCCCCGCCGGGATTTCAGTAGAGGATGGAAGTGACTTTCTGTCCAGCGAGGCCATGGCAGCGGCCACCGACACGCAACGAGCGGAGGCCTTCGCCTCCTACCTGCGGGTGGAAAACCCGAAAGTCTATGTTCCCGATCAACTCTCTTGTGTAGGCTGCCACCTCTCCACTTTTGTAACGGGCGTCGCGGAGCGGGAGTACGGACTGATGGCCTCCGCCTTCCCCGACGACGGCTACGTCTCCGCCACACGCGACCTGCAGCTCAGGAGCGGAGCGGCAAACAACCCGACCTCGCTGCGTGCGTTGGGCTGGTTCGACTTCGATCCGATGATCTCCCGCCGCACCGTCAACGACACGGCGCAGGTTCTGGATACCATCGAAGCCGACTACCCCGACCTTCGCTGATCCCGCTGCCGCCAAGGCCGGGGCCGGGGAGCCGCTCAGCCGTCCCCGCAATCGCCGTCCTTCATCAATTTTTTTGATGATACCACCCAAAACCTTTCGTCTTCCCTGACCGAAAAAGGAATTAGGAGAGAAGGAGAACGGAGCCTTCCATGTCTCTCCTCCTGCTGCTTGCCTGCGCCACCGACTACGGCCTGACCGGCTTCTGCCTGGAGCCGGCCGACGGCTGGGACATCGAGCGGGTATCCAAGCTGCAAGATGCCGCGGGCTTCCCCGATAATCGGGACGCCGTGGTCCTCTCCTTTGACGACAGCGCCCTGAAGGAGGGCGAGAGCTGGCGTGTACTTGGGGTCGAGCTGGTGGCGATGATCCCGCAGCGCTACTTCGACAGCTACGAAGGTGGCGACGTGCTCCAGGTGGACATCTGGCAGGGAGAACGCCCCGAAGGTAAGCCGGACTGGTCGGTCAAGCAGGCCATCGACCCCACCTCCCTGGACTGGTCCGCCGTCACCTTGCCGGACAACGCCTACTTTGCCAGCCAACGCAACGAGCTGAAGCAGCAACGTGCCTGGATGAACTTCGACTTTGAAGAGCTCATCCCCGAGGAGGGCATGACCGGCAACAGCTACACCGTGGGCGTGAAGTGGCCGGACAACGGACTGCCCACCATCGGCTACTCCAACTTCAACCTGGCCTGTGGCAAAAACTGGACCGACTACGGAGACGGGAGCTGGGTGCTCAACTCCGCCGACGGCGACGGCAAAGAGTGCTCCTGGCCGATGATGCGCGTGCAGGTCGAGACCCGCACCCTGGACGACGGCAGCTGCACCGGCGAGACGGTACCGGGCTGACTATTGAAGGGGAGAATAAGCTCCCTACTGTCAATACCCACAAAGGAACCTCAGCCCCCCACCACCGTGGCGATCCGCACCGTCTTCAACACCACATCCGTCTTGGGGCGATCGTTGCCATCCCGGGGCACCCGCGCGATCTTCTTCACCACGTCCAAGCCCGCACAGTCGCCAAAGATGGTGTGCTTGCCATTCAAGTGCGTCGGTGTACCTTCGGTGACAAAGAACTGCGATCCATTTGTGTTGGGACCGGAGTTGGCCATCGCCAGGAGCCCCGGCTTGTCGAAGACGGTGAAGGAGCCCACCTCGTCGGCGAACTCGTAGCCGGGACCGCCCGTGCCGTTGCCCAGGGGATCGCCCATCTGGATCATAAACTCAGGAATCACCCGGTGAAGGATGGTGCCGTCGTAGAGCGGACGTCGCGACTTTTCTCCCGTTTTCGGGTGAGTCCACTCGCGTTTTCCCTGTGCCAGCTCTACAAAATTCCGCACCGTATCCGGCGCCTGCTCGGGGCGAAGGACACAGGCGATGTCCCCCATGGACGTGACCAGGGTCGCCTGGAGCTTCTCGCCCGGCTTCAAGCCAAAAGCGGCCAGACCTTCGTCCTGCGCGGCCTTTTTCTCCTGCTCCTTCGCCGCCGTCGCCGCCGCTTTGAGCGCCTGGTTTTCGGCTTCCAGCCGCTTGGTGGCGCGCTCCAGATCGGCCACGCGCAGCTGCAGCTTCGCATTCTCTTCGATCATCGCCTGATCTTTGCAGGCCAACACCGTCCACAGTAGCAAGCTCATCCTCGTCCTCCTACCGGCGCAATGCCGTCGAATCGGATATAACGCGGCCCTTGGAGGTCACCATGCGCGTTCGCGCCTTCCTGCGGCAGCCCCTGTTCACAATTTCCGGCTCCGAGGCCCATGTCCCCCACTCCGCCATGGTCCTGGAGGGCGAGCTGGGCGAGCAGAACAGCTCCGGACTCACGATCAAGGTCCAGAGCTATTTCGACGAACGTGGCCGTAAATTGGAGGGTGCCACCGCCAAAGAGCGTACCCTCATTCTGCCCGGCGGCAAGGTGGACCACATGCTGGTCCTCGAGTGATTTTTCTGTTGCTCGCCTGTACCACCACCATCACCGGGGTGGTTCAGGATCAGGCGGGGGTCCCTCTGCCCGGCGCGAGTCTGGAGGCCGAGGGCTGCAGCGCCGTGTCGGGACCAGATGGGCGTTTTGCCGTCCGTTGTGAGCCGGGAAGCTATACCTTCGTCGTTTCTCATCCGGGACATCTGCCCCACAGCGTCCGGGTCAGCGCCAACCGGCGCGGCGGCATTCCCGTACCCACCATCAACCTGGTGAGTGTACCGACGGACCCGGGCATCTATGTAGAGGAAGAAAGTGGCTTCCTCCCCCTCCCCGCCTCCCCCTTCCGTCGGGAGGACAGCCCCCCCGGGGAGAGCCCGGCCACCACCCGCTACTGCCCCTCCGCCAGCGCCACGCCCGTACGCGCAAATGCACGCTGGCTGGATGTACATGGAGTAGACTGGCGTATCTTCCGGGTAGGAGAGGACAACTGCTTCTATCGCCTCCGCGAGCTGCGCAAGGATGTGTGGACCCGGGAGGCAGACGAAGTAAAAATCGACAAAAATGAAGCATTTTCGCCTACCGACGAGCAGCGCCGTTGGATCCAACCCGGCCTCAGCCCCGGTCGCTACGTGATCGCCGAGCGCCTGGGCGACACTTTTGTGCCCGCCACCGTCGCCGACAACAGCTATCGCGGGTGGTACCTGGAGGTGCGTTGAGGATCGACCTGTTGGAGCGCCTGCCCGAGCGTAGCCGTGGAATGTTCACGAGCGTCGCTACCCAGGTACGCTTGGCAGCGGGAGAGCACCTGATCCGTCGTGGAGAACGGGGCGGAGACATCTACCGGGTGATCGAAGGGGAGCTGGAAGTGGTCGACAGCCGCTCCCACCCGCCGGTGATTCTGGATGTGATCCCCAAGGGCGGCATGGTCGGTGAGATCTCCTGGTTGGAGAACCATCAACGCTCCGCGGATGTTCGCGCCCCGGATGGTGCGGTGGTGCAGCGCTGGGAAAAGCGGGTCCTGGACCGACTTCTCTCCGAAGAACCCTTACTTGCGGCTGCTTTTTATCGCGCTATGGCCACGACGTTGGCCGAGCGACTCCGCACCACGTCCAGCCAGGTCGCCACGGCCGAGCGCCATCGGGAGCCGGGAGACGACCACACCGGTCGTGAGCTTGCCCGCCGTTGCGCCGCCCGCCTTTTAGAGGTGGAACCTCTCCTCCGTCGGGATCGGGTCCAAGCGCGCGCCGAGGTCAGCACCACCCTCCACGCCCTGGCCCAGGAGCTTTTTGAGGCCCTCCACGGCCTGCACGAGGCGGAAAGTACGGCGGTGGGGCGTTCGGTGGCCACAGAAATGCACCCCTACTTGGTGCGCTCTCACCTGGGCGAGCTGGCCATGGATCCAGGGGAAAGTTCGAGTATCGCCTGCCTCCTGCATGTGGACATCGGCCACGCGCAGGGCGATGGTCCCTTGGGCGAGCTGCTGGACGAGTGGCTCCTCGGTCTGCGCAGTAGCCGTGCCATCCGCGAGCGCCGCGCCGAACTATGCAATCGAGTCCTCGAAAATCTCCCGGCAGAGCCGCCTGTGCGGATGATGGTGGTTGGCAGCTCCAGTCCGGCCTTCCTCCAGACCCTGATCGAGGATCTTGGGCGCGTCGGTGGAGAGCTGATCGTGGTCGATGATCGCCGGGAATCCCTGGATCTCCTCCAACATAAGCTCGGCAGCCGTCCCCGAAATGTGCGCCTTCGTCTGGAGCAGCGTGACCCCTGGGAGCTGATGAACGGGCGCGCCAGAATTCCCCACAACCCGCTCCATATGGTTGTGCTGGATGGACAACTTGACCACCTGCCCGAGCAGCTGGCCGGGCGGCTGTTAACCTGGGCCACCCAGCACCTGCTGCCGGGGGGCGTACTCTTGGCCAGCAGCCTGGGGCCTTCGCCAGATGACGCGATCTTCCGCTATCTTCTCGACTGGCCGCTGGTCCGAAGAGGCCCGCCGATGCTGACGCACCTGCTCACCGAGGCGGGGCTTGCCGAGGTGCAGATCCACGAAGAACCGGGCACCGGTGTGGGTCAGGTCGCGATGGGCGTGCGTCACCCTTGAAATTTCTCGCCCGATGGCGTAAGCAGGGCAACGACGTCGGAGAAGCCTCATGTCCAAACTGTCCCTGGCCCTGGTCCTGCTGTTTGCCGCCTGCGATGGAAGCAAGCCGACCGAAGAAACCAAGCAGGCCACGCCCGATCCGGCCACCATGACCCCGGCCGCCCCGCCCACCAAGCTGACCGCGGAGGAGCTGGCCGCTGCAGCCCAGAATGTTGGTCTGGTTCCCTCGCCAGTGGAAACACAGAAAGCCCTGGAAAAAGCTGGTATTTCCAGCGGCATTTCCAAGCTGGTGCCTGAGCGCAATTTCAAGCTCACCGTGGACAACAAAGACGTTGTGGCCGTCCGCACCGGTGTGGTGTTGGCCGACGCGCTGCTCACCGTCAAAGATGCCCCCAAAGAGAAGCTGATCGAGCGGATGAACCTGGTCAAAACCGGTATGGCAGCCGTGGGCGCCGGCGCGGACATCCAGCGCACCCTCGACGACCTGATCGCGCGCATCCAGAACGACGGTGTCACCAGGGACAACCTGATCAAAGAGCTGGACGAGCTTCAGGGCGCCGTGGTCCCGGAGATCAAATACGAAGCCGGCGACCAGGTGCTGCCGCTGATCCAGGCCGGTTCCTGGCTTGCAGGCTCCAACCTTGTCGCCTCGGCGATCCTGGCCTCCAGCAAGCCCGAGGCGGGCTCCGCACTGTTGCGGCAGCCCCAGGTGGTGGAGTACTTCCAGCGCTATGTCAAGGTTGAAGGCACCACCCGCGCCCCCAGCGACGTGCTGACCCAGCTGGACGGCTCGCTGGCCACGCTGCTGGAGATCGCCAAGAAGCGGGCGATCACCATCGACGACATCACCGTGGTGAAGTCCACCACCGACTCCGTTCTGTCGCTGCTCTGATTCCGAGCCCATAGGAAAACCGATGCACAGCGCACTCTTTTCTCTGTTCCTCTCCTCGGCCTATGCCGACGAAACCACGGCCGAGTCCTGCCTTAAAAACAAGGTCTGGGAGTCCTACGGCACCGGCTGGGCGCTACGCACCATGGCCACCGCGACCCTGGCGCAGGCCGAGTATAAGGTCTATCTCGTTACGCTATATGCCGGAACGGAATATCGGGTCACCGCCTGCGGCGACGCCGAGCTGGCCAATGCCGACGTGGTGCTCTACGACAGCCTGGGCAATCAGGTGCTGCGCGATATGTCTGAGGATCGGGAGCCCAACCTCTCCTACACCCCCTCCTCCACGGACACTTTCTATATCGCAGTTCATGCCACGCGGCTGAATAACGCGCTTGGAAAGGGCACCATCGCGATGGCGCTCACCTACAAATAGGTGAGCAGCGCGGACTCCAGTCGGCTCGCGGAGGCGCTCAAAGGGCAGCTCCGAAGCCGCGCCATTGTACCCCCGACCGACGAAGTCCTGGATTTTGCCGCAGCTTTTGCGCGGATGTTGATCCGTGGCACGGCCGCCGGTTGGGAGGAGTACAGCCGCCGCCGCGACGCCATAGTGGCCCAGGTGGTGCTGCACGGACAGCTACCACTCCTGGTCGCGGCGACGCTGGTAGAGCTGGCGGAAAGCCCCGAATTCCGTGGCTTTGTCGATCCTTCGGAGCGGGAAGCCTTCCGACGGCGCTATGGCGAGGTGACCTGGCGGCGCCTGCAGGCGGAGATCAGCGGGATGGTGGACCTCGCCGGCTTTGCCGAGCGGTATGGTGCGGACGCCACTCTTCGCCTTGTGGACGCCATGTTGGCCGTGGTCAGCGAGGACGGCCACCTCTCCAATGCAGAGCTGCGTCGCGTCGAAAGTGTCGCAAGTGAGCTGGGAGTAGACCCCTCCATTGTCTGCCACCTCCTGCGCAGCCACGCCCCTGGTCACCAGCGTGGCCTGTCCTGGCCGCTCGCCGGGCGGCTGCGTATCGGCCACTCCCCCACGGCGGATGTGGTGTTGGTGGACCCTCAGCCCGGTGCCCTGCGAGCCGAGTTGACGGAGGAGGAAGACGGCTTCTACCTACGTGATACCGGCTCGGGCCGCCCCACCCTGCTCAATGGCCAGTCAGTGGAGCGCGCGCTTTTGAAGGAGGGAGACGAGATCCGTATTGGATCCTACAGTTTGAAGGTGGACCTGAAAAATCGGCTGCTCACCGGGAAAAGTGACTGGGAGATCGCACCGCTCTCCGCACGGGGCCTCAGCCGAAGGATCGGGGATGTCAGTCTTCTGGACGATCTCTCCTTCACCCTTTTTCGAGGGGAGGTGGTGGCGGTGGTCGGCCCTTCGGGTGCGGGAAAAACCACGCTGCTTCAGGCGATTGCCGGTATCGCCCCTGCTGACCGTGGAGACGTGCACTACGACGGGCGCGATTTTCAGGCACTACTGAAAAAGGACCGTTCTCTGGTGGGAATGGTGCCGCAGGACGACATTGTCCACCCCGAGCTGGAGGTGGAGGAGAGCCTGCGCTTTGGCGGCCGCCTGCGCCTGCCGCCGGGCACCACCCCCGCCCAGCTCCAGACTGAGGTGGAGCGGGTGCTGGACGAGCTGAACATCGGCCACATCCGCCGCAACCGCATCGGCGACGCGCTGAGGCGCGGCATCTCCGGTGGGCAGCGCAAGCGGGTGAACCTGGGCCAGGAGCTGTTGACCCGCTCCACCCGCGTGCTCTTCCTGGATGAACCTACCTCGGGCCTGGATCCCCGCTCCGCCCAAGACATCGTTCGCCTGATCCGCCAGCTTGCCGACCGGGGCAGGATTGTATTGCTGGTTACCCATGATCTCAGTCCACAGGTCATGGCCCAGGTGGACCACCTGATGGTGCTGGCCCCCGGTGGGCGGCTGGCCTGGTTCGGCCCCCCGCGCGAGGCCTGCCGCTACTTCGGGGTGGAGACGGCGGACGCGATTTTTCATCGCTTCCACGAAAAAACCCCGGAAGAATGGTCGGAAGCCTACCGGAAGAGTGCAGCCCACCGCAGCTATGTGGAATTGCGCCAGCGGCTCTTGGCCCGTCCCGGCCGCACCAGCACTCCTCCCTCCCCTCCTCCCCCCCCGTCGATCCTCCAGCATACGGCAGCCTTGATCGCCCGCTATGGACACGTCAAGAGCCGGGATCGTTCAGGAAACATGGTACTTTTTGCCCAGCCCCCCGTGCTGGGTGCGGTGATGGCCATTGTCTTCCCGCAGGCCACCGCGCCGATGATGTTTGTGTTGTCGCTCTCCTGCCTGTGGTTCGGCATGAGTGCCGCCGTCCGCGAGCTGATTGCTGACCGGGTGGTGTGGAACCGGGAGCGCCGTGCCGGAGTGAGCAGTTTTTCCTATGTGGCTTCCAAGGTGGTGGTTCTGTCCGCGCTCACCTTTGTCCAGTGCTTTGCACTCACGACGATGGTCTGGCTCACCCACAGCCTGGGCGACTTCGCCTTCGGCTACCTGCCGCTGCTGGGCATCACCAGCCTGACCGGCCTCGTCGGAATGAGCCTGGGGCTGGCGATCTCCGCCCTCTTTTCCTCCTCCGAAGGTGCCGTGGGCACCCTTCCGCTGCTGCTCATCCCGCAGATCGCCTTCTCTGGGTTGCTGGTCAACCTGCGCAATATGACGGAGACGGCGCGGCTGCTCTGCTGGCTGAACCCGCAGCGCTATGCCTACGACGCGGTCCTGAAAGTGGGCGTCAAAATAGCCGAACAGCCTCGCTATGGCGGCCCCTGGCAGGATCCGGTGGGGGTGACCGGGGTGCTCTATGAGCTGGGCTTTAAGGGTTCCTCCGAGGCGGATATGGGGCTTCCCCTGCCGGTGCTGGCCGGGATCCTTGCCGGGATCGCCCTGTTTTTCCTGGGCGTGACCCAGGTGGCCGTACACCGGCGCAGCTAGGCCGACACCACTCTTGACAGGGCAATCGTACATCCCGTGGGTTGCGGGGTGGGAAAAGCGCGACGGGGATGCTACACTACGCGAAGGAGTCCTCATGCCCGATACCATCCGGAAGCCCTTCCCGATCACCATGGCCACCGCCGACAGTGCCGCCGCCGACAACGCTTTTGGGGACGACGAGGACACCGTGATCATCCAAAAGAAGGCGGCGGATGCTCCCAAGACCGATCCCGCTCCTGCGGCAAAAGCCAAGGCCAAGGGCAAAAAGGGCTGAGCACCCTCTTCAGAGGGCGTCGGTACCGCCCGGTTGTACATCCGCCAAGGCCGCTTTCAGATCCTCCACCGCCATGAGGATCCGATCCGCATGGGTACGGAAGGAGAGTATACATGCCCGGATCACGAAGATCGGGCGTTGTGTCTTGGGATCTTCAATGGTCACCCCGGTCAGAAGCACACGCTGCCGCTGGTTGACGCCGGACATGACCTTGCGGTTATAGGCGTCCCAGCTCTCTTCCGGCCGATCCGGAGGTTCAAAGCGGAAGGAGAAGAGGGAGAGCACGGGCTCACTCACGATGCGGATCGTCGGAAGGGACCGGATCTCGTCTACCAGTTGACGCGTCAAGTCCAGCTTTTCATCCAGCGCTTCCCGAAAGACTTTTGCGCCATGCAGCTTCAGCGGCAGCCAGACGCGGAGCCCGCGAAAATCCCGCGACAATTCTGGCCCCAGATCGGCGAAATCCCAGGCGTCGGGATCCTCCTGGGGAGCGGGCAAATAGGACGCACTCACCGCGTGGGCCGCCCGGAGCTTTTTCAGATCGCGCACTACCAGTGCGCCCGTTCCATAGGGAAGAAAAAGCCCTTTGTGGGGATCCAACGTCACGGAGTCGGCACGATCAATCCCCCGAAAAGTCTCCCTTCCCCGCGTCGTCAGGCAGAAGAAGCCGCCATAGGCCGCGTCCACATGCAGCCAGAGCCCCTCCTCCTTGCAGACTTCAGCAAGTTGATCCAGGGGATCCACCGCTCCCACCGCCGTAGAGCCCGCCTGAGCCGCCACCATCAGCGGCCGTCGCCCTGCCGCCCGATCCTCGGCAATGGCGATCCGCAGCAGGTCCGGCCGAAGGCGGAAGTGCTCATCAACCGGAATTTCCCGGAAGGCCCGCCTTGGAAAACCTGCAACAATCGCAGCTTTCCGCATCGAATGATGTGCCTGGGCCGAGGTGTAGATCACCCCCTCCGTAAACTCCTCGCCGAGGCGGTCGTGGCGGGCGGACACCAAGGCGCCCAGGTTGGCCATCGACCCACCCGTCGTGAGAATTCCGCCGCTCCCCTCTCCAAAACCCACCATCGTACACAGCCAGCGCAGGACGTTGATCTCCAGCTGCACCAGCCCCGGCGCGGGCATCCACAGGCCGGTGTAGCGGTTGGTCACATCCGCAATCAGGTCGGCAATCGCGGCTTCGGTAAGTCCCCCGCCGGGAATATAGGCCAGGTAGCCCGGCGAAGCGGTGTTCAGGCTCGCCGGGATCAGCCGCTCAAAAAGCTGCCCCATCAGGCGACGGAACGACACACCTTGTTCGGGTAGATCCTCACGAATGGCACGGGCGAGCTTTCGCCCCCCCGCGGTGTGGTGCATGGGCTGCGTCTCCAGCTTTGCAAGCCAGGGCACCAACCGATCCAACACCAACTCCACCCGCTGCCGAAAAAGTGCAGGTTCAGGCTCCAGAGGCCAGGACTTCAAGACCACTCCCACTGACGACGCTCCAGGCGGTCCATTCCGTCGAGTAGCTGCCGTCCCAGCACCGTGGGCCGGGCGTGTTCCCGGAGCAGCTCCATACCCTCGTGGTTACCGGCGCGGATCTCGGCAAAATGCGCCAGGAAACGGTCAGAGGCGGTAGTGGGATGGGAAATTTCTTGTAGTCTACAATACATTTTAGCTACCGGAAGAAAGGCGTGGACGGCGAGGAGAATACCCCAGAGCGGGCGGGGATCGGGGCGCACCGGCGATTTGTACAAGGCCTGGCCGCGATCCTCTAAAATTGGGTCTACCAGCGAGAGCAGGTTCAGCTTGTTGTGCTGTGTCTCATGTATCAATGCTTCGGCAAGACTACGGCGATCCTCCAGAAAGCTGACGTAGACCTGCCCGATTGCCTCGCGGTAGGAGGCGGAGAGGGAGCGTGCCCCATGGGTGCCCACCGGCACCACCAGGGCCAGAAGGCTGCGGTGTTCGTCGGCAAGCTCCGGCAGGGTCTCCGCGATCAGGGCGCGTGCCGAATGTAGGGCTTCCACCCAGCGTTCTGGACTTTCGCTGCCAAGGTCCAGGGCATTCCCCTCCTTGTCAGGGTGGGCCTCCATCATCGCAAGGGGGTTATTGTCCGCCCCCGCCAGCCAGCCCCCCTCGGATAGCGGCCAGAAGGCAGGCTTCTGGGCAGACTTAAGGGGAAGGACCCCCAACGGTCCCAGATCCACCTCGCCATCGCGGAACAGGGCACCAGAAGCCGGCTTTTCAAAGGAGATCGCCATGCCTAAAGGCGGATTCAGAAGCCGGGAAATCGGAGCTCCCCACCAGAAGCCCGCCCGCCCAAGCAGGCCCCGCCGCCCCAGCTCCACCAGCAGACTCGGCACCGCCGCCAGAAGCCCCTGGCCGCCGTCCGGGCCCAGGGTGGCCGCCCCGATAGGCGCGCCCACCACCGGCAGCGCAAGAGCACTCAGCAGCTCTCCCGGAGCTTGCCGGTACAGCCGGGGAAGCAGCTCACGCAGGGCAGCATAGGGCTGGCGCAGCGGCGGAGGCAGCGGAGAAGGCCAATCCAAAAGCCACTTGAGGCTACGCCGCAGCGCGCGGCTGCGCATGGAGGCCAGATCGGCCTGCGCGGAGGGGAGCGTCCAGGGAGCATCCATGAGGGGGCGCATAACCCGTCGGAGCCTCGGCTTTGCCCGCCGGAAACTCTTGACCTGGCAAGACTATCATGAGAAAACACCTGAGCTTTCTCCCAAAAAGCCCATGACAGCCCAGTCCTAGGCTGCTACCCTCCCCGAAAGGCCATGCTCATGTCCCTGATCAACTCCCTGTCTCTGACCACACTGCGTGCGCAGGGTTTTCGCAGCCGCATCCACCCCACTTCGGGGGGGGACGTGCACATGATGGAGGCCGAAGGGCAAGGAACCGGGCCTCCCCTCTTGATGCTGCACGGCCTTGGATCCTGTTCGGCGGATTATTTTTTCCTGATGCCGGCGCTGCGCAAGAAGGTGCGGCGTATCATCACGCTGGATTTTCCCGGCCACGGTGCCTCGGCGCTGCCGTCGGCAGGCATGTCGCCGCCGGTGCTGGAGCAGGCCCTGATGGAGGTGGCCGACGAAGTATTGACAGAACCTATGGTTGTTTTTGGCAACTCCCTTGGGGGTTTGGTGGCCCTGAAGCTGGCCCTTCACCGTCCGGACCGGGTACAACGTTTGCTGCTGGCCTCCCCTGCCGGGGCACCCATGACCGACCGGGCCTTTGTCGAATTTGTGGATGGCCTTCGCCCACAAAATCACGCAGAAGCGGTAGACATGGTGGACCGCTTCATGGCACGACGCACCCGCATGCGGCACATCCTCGCGTGGGGGGTCCGGCAACGTTTTGGGAAGAAGGGCGTGGTGGATCTGCTGGAGCGAATCGGCCCGGAACACATGCTGACCGCCGAACAGCTGCAGAGCCTGCCGATGCCGATCTGGGTGTTCTGGGGAGAACACGACCGTATCCTCCCGACGGAGAGTCGAGAATTCTATAGGAATAACCTACCTCCTCATGCACACTTCGAGGATGGGTCTGGCTTCGGACACGCCCCCTACCTGGACCATCCGCTGGACTTTGCGGAGCGGCTGATGCGCCAGGCGGCTTGACAATCGCCACATTTCGCGGGTAGAAGCAGGCTTTGGAGATCCAACATGCGCCTGCTCCCCCTTCTGGTCCTACTTCTCGGCTGCAAGAAGGAAGAAAAGGCGGAGGAGGAAGTTCCGGATGCGCGCTTCAGCCTGGAGAGCCCGGCGCCGGCCGCTTTTCTGGCCATCGGCGAGAATCAGGCTTCCGGGGAGGCCGAGAATGTGAAGAGCCTGGAAGTCCAGGGGCAATCGGTACAAGCTGAGGACGGCACCTTCTCCACACAGATCGTCTTGGAGCGCGGCGTGAGCCTCGTGGAGGCCATGGCCGTGGATCTACGCGGGGATACCCTTCTGGCAAGAAACGGGGTTCTTGCTGGGGACTATGGGAAGCCGGAGGAGCGGGTAGAGGATGCAGTGCTTCTGAGGCTGAACCAAGCGGGGCTGGATCGGCTGGAGGGGGTGGTGGAAGCTGCAGTGACCCCTGAGGTGCTCAACGGCGCAATGGGCGGGATGAACCCGATCTATGAGAAGACGGTCGACCTGCTGGGCTGGACCGCCGGGGCCCTCTATGTGGATCTGGTGAGTGTGGACTTCACCGGGGTGGACGTACAGATCCAGCCGGACGGTGGCAACCTGGAGCTGGTGCTGACCCTGGAGAACCTGGATGTGGCCCTGTACGCCTACGGCAGCGCCGTGGGCATCGATCTGGACGCCACCATGGGCATGGGTGCCGATGAAGCCGTCATCACCGCCACCATCACCGGTGGCGCCACCGAAGATGGTTCTCTTGCGATTGAGCTTCTCAATACCGATGTTTCGCTCAATGGTTTCTGGTACGATCTCTCCTTTATCCCCTCCATCCTGACCGACTATATCCTGGTGGACACCATCGCCAGCACCGTGGAGGGGATGCTGGTGGACCAGATCACCACGATGGTGCCGCCGCTGGTGGAGCAGACCCTGGCCGGTCTTGCCCCCTCGGTCACCACCACGCTGTTGGATCGCGAAGTCACCCTGTCCTATGGCTTCCGGGAGCTGGAGATCGACGACGAGGGACTTGCAATCTCCCTGGATCTGGGCGTAGATATCGAGGGTGAGCTTACAAAATCCTCGCCCGGCTATCTGAAGGCGCCCTATGCGGAGCCCACCATCAGCCGCCATGCTGAGGTTGCAGGCGCCATTTCCGACGATCTGATGAACCGGGTGCTCTACGAAGCCTGGCGGGTGGGCATGCTGGACATGACCCTGTCTACCACCGACGGCAGCCTGGATTCATTTATGTTGGCACCCCTCCATGCCACGGCAGGCAGCATCTCGACGCGTGCAGATTTGCCCCCGGTGATCATCGGCGTGGATGGCAAGATCCAGGTGCAGCTGGGCGAGATGTTTGTACGGATCGAGACCGACGACTCGGACCTGGGCAGCTACCTGGAGCTGGCGCTGACCGTCAAGGCCGATCTGGACCTGCGGATCGAGGGTGGAAAACTGGTGTTGGACCTGGGAGAGCCGGATATCGGAATGATCGTGCGTGATTCCGACTGGGGCGCATCGGACGAGGCCACCACGAAGCTGGTGGAGGAGTCGCTTCCCATCGACCTGATCCTGGCACTGCTCGGAAACCTGAGCTTTGATCTTCCCACTCTCTACGGGGTGACCATCGACGAAGGGCAGGCCGAGCGCGACGCGGGCAATTCCCACACCGATGTGACCCTGGGGCTTGGGGTCGCGAACTGAGCCGCCAAGCGGAGGCTCAGACCGAACCGTCGCGAAGCAGACTATGGTAGGTACTTAAAATAGCCGTCGCCTCCGCTTCGTTCTCAGAGGCCGCCACATACTCCGTACTCACGATGCAGCCCGCACCCGGCGGCTCGGAGAGCAGCGCCGCCGCCGACAGGGTGGCAGAGAGGTCAACCTCCCCCTCCCCCAGCTCCGACCACGCGTATTTATCCGTGTCCCACACAAAAAATCGCTCTCCGATTTTCTGGATGGGCTGCGGATGATACTGGGGCCAGGGCGAAATATAGCGCACGTCCTTCAGATGCCACGCAATAAGGCGCCCTCCCCATGCGCGCACCATCCGCGCAAAGTCCATCGCAGAGAGCAGGTCGCCTTTGGCAGCGATAAAGCGGTTGGCAGGATCCTCGATAAAGCCCAGGAACTCCCAGCCGGTCTCTTTCAAACCCTGGCAGCAGTGGTGCACCTCGTGCAGCTCGCCCAGGTACTGGCCGTGGTGGATCTCCAAGCCTAAAATCACCTTTCTGCCCGTCTGCGCTGCCAGCTCGCGGGT
>CAITDR010000194.1 GCA_903891165.1 uncultured Pseudomonadota bacterium | reverse complement strand
CGCCTGCGCCTGGAGAACCTCATCGGCTTGCGGGACTGTACGTCGGTGGCGGCACTGACCGACCTGGAGGAGCTGGATCTGGACCGCCTTGACATCCAGGATCTTCGCTTTCTCTCTGGCCTTCCCCGCCTCCGGCGCTTGCGGCTGCGGCACCTGCCCATGGTGGAAAGTGTGGAGAGCCTCTCGGTCTGCCTGGCCCTGGAAAGTCTGGAGCTGACCGCCCTGGGAATCCAAACGACGCTCGGTTTAAGCCGACTTCCACGCCTGCATCGCCTGCATCTGGAGGCTCACCCCGGGCTCATCGACATCGGCGCGCTGGGCACGCTACCGCTGACGCAGTTGCACTTGTCACAACTGTACCGACTGCGGGATCTCCGGCCGCTGACAAGGATCTCCTCGCTGATGCAGGTGGAGGCGGAAGGCCTCGGTGTAGCACTGCCCACCGGCTACCGCTGGTCTCCTGTCCCCCGCTGTGCGCCCTCGGATATCGAATGACCGAACAGCTCCTCCTCTATGGAAGCCGTCTTGACGCACGGCGATTAACCAAAACACTGGAGCACCTCCTACAAAATAACCTGCGTACCATCGCCCGCGGCGAGGTGGCACCGCCAATCTGTATCTGGGGCACCCATGGCCTCGGCAAGACCATGCTGGTGGAGGAACTGGCCCGCAAACACGGCTGGGCCTTCTGCTATTGTGCCCCAGCACAGTTTGAGGAGATGGGAGATATTCATGGTCTGCCGATGATCCGGGAGGGACAGACCACCGTATTTGCGCCACCCGACTGGGTACCGGCCGCCGAAGGCCCGGGAATCCTGCTGTTGGACGACATCAACCGGGCGGACGACCGCATCCTTCGTGGGCTGATGCAGCTGCTACAGCAGGGCCGTATGTTCTCCTGGTCCCTGCCAAAAAACTGGATGATCATCGCAACCGCAAATCCCGAAGGTGGTGACTACTCGGTCACACCGATGGACGATGCGATGGTCACCCGCTTCCTCCACCTCTCCCTGCTTTTTGACGCACGTTCCTGGGCAGCCTGGGCAATCGAAGCGGGCGTAGATCCTCGTGGAGTGGCCTTCGTTCTCTGCTATCCGGAGCTGGTGAACAACCGGCGCACCACTCCGCGCACCCTCACCCAGTTTTTCGAGCAGATCCGGCACATTCCCGATCTACTTGCGGAGCGGGAGCTGGTTTTTGTGCTGGGAAACAGCGCCCTGGAGGAGACTACCGTGGCCGCCTTTATGGGCTTTATCGCGGACAATTTTCCCCTACTCCTCTCGCCGGAAGACATCCTCGATGCCGAGGATTTCCCGCATGACCGGGTCGCCCAACTGGCCACGGCCGGTCAGGCTGGCACCCGGCGGGTGGACCGCATCGGTGCGGTGTGTACGCGCCTGCTCCTCCACCTTTCGGCAGCCTCCTACAAACCCGGTCGTACCCACCCTGAGAATCTGGTGCGCTTCCTTTTGCACCCGAACATCCCCCATGATCTCCGCCTGGCCATGCACCGGGACCTGCTGCGGGAGGGGGCACCGGGCGTCGCGGAGATGCTACGCGATCGTCGTCTTGCACAGGTAATTTTGGGGCAATTGTAGTGCCGACTACACCCGAGGCATGCCAAGAAGAGCTGGCCCGATGTGCGGTGGATTTGATACTTTCCGAGCCCTTTTTTGGGCACCTCCTTGGCAATGTGGTGCGGGTAGTGGACAACCGGGCCACCACGGCCGGTGTGTGCTACCACGCAGGGCGCTACCAGCTGCATGTAAACCCCGCATGGTTTCAAAAGCAACTTCGCAGCCGCAAAGAGCGAGTGGCCGTCCTCAAACACGAGGCCCTACACCTGCTGTTGGGCCATGTGCAGCGCTACGATCCACATCGCCACGACCGCTTCCGTTTTGGAATTGCCGCCGATCTGGTGGTGAACCAGCTGATTGGCGCCCGTTGGGTACTCCCCGGGGATGCGCTGCTTTTGAGCACCTTTCCTGAGCTTGCCGCGGATCGGAGCCTGGAGGAGTACTACGCCCAGCTCGCCGTGGTAGATCTGGGGGAATTCCTACCGATGAACTGGCACTCTGACCATGGCCAGTGGGGAATCGAAGATCCCACCGATCGTGCACTTGCGGAGCTGGAGCTGGGCCGACTTGCGACAGAGGCCATGCACCGCTCTGGTGGAAAAATACCGGGAAACCTGAAGGGTACGGTGATGCGCCTTATCGAAGGCCGCGCCCCCCGGCTGGACTGGCGTCGTCAGCTACGGATCTTTGCTGCGACTTCTGCGCAGACCCGCGTCAGCGACACCCTGCGCCGCCCTTCCCGCCGCTACGGAACCTTTCCGGGTCTACGCCTGCGCCGTCAGCAGCGACTGGTCGTAGGCGTAGACACTTCCGGAAGTGTGACTGCGGCAGAGCTGAACCACTTCTATGCGGAGATCCAGGGGATCCACAGGACTGGAGCTGAGATCCTGGTGGTGGAATTTGATGCGGAGGTGCAGGCTGTCTACCCCTGGTCGGGCCGTCTCCCCACCCGTGCCCGGGGCCAGGGAGGAACCCGCTACGATCCCTTCTTTCTCTGGCTCTCCGAACGTCGGCGCCCTCCCGATGGCTGCCTGCTGTTGACCGACGGCCACGCCCCGGCCCCCACCCGTCGTCCCAGCTGTCCGCTTCTCTGGCTGTTGACCCATGAAGGGACAGAAGAAAATCTGTGTTTTGGCAGGGTGTTACGTATCCACCCCTCCTAGTGTTTCGAGATTTTTCTTGTGCCCGTGGCTCAGGGCTGCTGCCCCTCGTCCCCATCGGACGGTGTCTCGGGGATAGGGTTACCCTCCCATGAAAAACCCTGCTGCCGATTCCCATAAACCCAGTGGGGCCGCCCCTCCAGCTCCAGCCCGATCTCCGTGAGCGACTCCTTCAGGTAGTGCCGATTCTCTTTGAGCCGCGCCGCGATGGGGCCCCGCAGGTAGTCCCGCGTATCGGGAGCATCCCCGTAGTAGTTTTTATAGACGCTGTAGCGGAAAAGTCTCTTAAAGCGATGGATATCCCGCGGACCTGTTGGCAGCGGCAATAGCTCCACAAAATCTTTCCGCCGGGCCCGGCGCTCCAGGCGGTCCATCACCACCTCCAGGCTGTTTTGGAGGTGCTCCTCGGAGCAGTGCTCGGCAAAATCGTCGTAGAGCAGGTTCATCACCGCCTGGGCCTCAGCGATGGGGAGGGTCGCCTGCCTTTCCCGCCCTATTCTTCGCAGCAGCACCATAAAGGGAACCGGACGGTTCCCCGTCTCGCGGATGACGGCGGGATCGCGGAAGTCCGGCTGCCGATACGGGAAATGTCGGGGGTTGATCGCGTCGAAGCCACCACGACCATAGAAGAGAATCCGCTGCCAGCTCTGCCGCTCCTCCGGGGTGTAGTACTCCATCTCGGCGGCAAGGTTCATCCGCATGCCAAAGTAGCGGCCGGGCTGATCTGGTGCGGGAAGCTCAAAAAGTCCGCGACTGTGCAGGTCTTTGAGGTACTGCGTGGCCAGCTCCACCGGCGCAATACGCAGCCAGTAGGAGAGCACCGAGCCCCGCGCCTCCGGGCGCATGTAGATATGCGCGAGGTAGATCACACAAAGACTGGGGTCATAGGCCGGATTTACCAGGATCGAGCCGTCGCGTACACCTAAGAGGCGCCCGTCGCGATCGCGGGCGGCCAATAGAAAATAGCGGTGAAAAGTGCCATCTTTGGTAGGAACAAAGGGGTCTGCGTCCACAGAGGCGGCGATCACCTCGCGACGCTCTACCTCCCCGGAGGCTCCAAAACCCTCCCACAGGAGCTCCCAGCAGCCATCAAAGAGCGCGTCCGAGGAAGAAGTAACGTCCCACAAGGAATATTTCCGGGTCTCCCGCTCGATCATCTCCACCACGTCGTGGTGGAAGAGGTCCTTGAGACACAGGCGCACCCGCTCGGTGGCTCCCACTCCCCGCTCCGTTCTGACTTCCATCATAGCACAGCCGACTCTCCAAAAAAGATCGGAAAGATGATTGCAGTAATCGCTGCAATGATTACAGTGATGGCATGATGGAAGACCCCCTACAGCCCTGGCGGCAGCAGGATCTGGACCTGACCGGTCTGGTAGAAGCCGCCGCCACCCTGCTTTCCCGCTGTGCTGCCCCGGCGGATGAGCGGGTCAGCGCCCGTCCGGATGAGCGGACGGTGCGCTACTACCAGACCCTGGGCTTGGTGGACAAACCCTCCCGCTACGAAGGTCGGGTGGCGCGCTACCACCTCCGCCATCTGCTCCAGGTTGTCGGCATCAAATTGCTGCAGGGCCACGGCCTGGGCCTCTCCCAGATCCAGGGCTCCCTGGCGGGGGCCACCGACGCCGAGCTGGAGGCCGCCCTCCTGCAACAACTGGGCGTTTCCCAGGTTTTTCGCCCGCCTCTCCCCCCGCACCCCCGTCCGGCCCGGCGACTGATGGCGGTGGAGCTCACCCCGGGCGTACAGCTTCTGCTGGACCCCGACCTCGTCCCCGACCCTGAATTGCTGATTCAACGTCTCTCTTCCGCCCTTTCTGGAGGTACCCCATGATCCACGCCATCGCCCCCCACCCCATGCCCGAGTGCCCCCCCGATCCCCGCGGGCTGGGTGGTCTGATGCTGCTGGTCGGTCGCGCCGAGCGCCCCCTGCCCCTTGCCGACGTAAAAGTACGGGCGGAGATCCTGGGGCCTTTCTGCCGCACTGTGGTCGAGCAGCATTTTGTGAACGGCAGCGACCAGCCGATGGAGGCCATCCACATCTTCCCGCTTCCCGAGGATGGCGCGGTGGTGGAGATGGAGCTGCGAGCGGGAGAGGTGGTGGTGCGCGCCGAATGTAAGGAGAAAAAGGAGGCAGAGGCGGATTTTGCCGCAGCCCGCCAGGCTGGGCATCGTGCCGGTCTGCTCAGCGCCGAGCGGGCGGACGTCCACACCCTCCGGGTGACCAACCTACCGCCCCATACCGATGTGCGCGTCCGAATTGTGGTGGTCGAACAACTGAGCGCTGCCGACGGAAAGCTGCGCTGGCGCTTCCCAACGGTGGTGGCTCCGCGCTACATGCCCGGCCAGGGGATTGGCCACAGTGGGCCCGGCGTCGCCACCGACACCGACGTGGTGCCCGACGCCTCCCGTATCTCCCCCCCCCTTCGGCTTTCGGGTGGAACAAAGCTGGATCTGGAGGTGCAGATCGCTGGGCCGGTGCGCAGTCTGGAGAGCAGCCTGCACGCCCTGCGCCTGGATCTGGACGAGGGCGGCGTCCGCGTGGCCCCCTCCGCCACGGCCACGCTGAACAAGGATTTTATCCTCAATTTTTCGACCGCGGACGAACAACATGCGGTCAGTCGCGCCTGGACCGACGGGCAGTACACCGCCCTGTTTGTGGAGGCACCGTCAGTCGCGCAGATGCCCGCCATGCCCCGCGATGCGGTTTTTGTCGTGGATATTTCTGGATCGATGGGCGGCACCAAGATGGATGCCGCGAAAAAAGCCCTGGTGACTGCCCTGCACGGACTGTTGCCCGGCGACCGCTTTCGGCTGATCGCCTTTGATGATCAGGTGGAGGCGATGTCCGCCGAATTTCTGACCTATACCAACGGCAGCCTGAAGCAGGCGGATGCCTGGGTGGCGCGCCTGCAAGCCCGCGGCGGCACCGAGATGTTGCCTGCAATCCAAGCTGCCCTGGATGGCAGCACCCCCGCCGGACGCCTGCGCACCGTGCTCTTTATCACCGACGGTCAGGCTGGCGACGAAGACCGCCTCGCTGCCGCCGTCTCCAATCGCCGCAATGGCGCCCGCTTTTTCACACTGGGCATCGACACCGCGGTCAACGGCGCCCTGATGAAGCAGCTCGCGCGGCTGGGCGGCGGCACCTGCGAACTCTGCACGCCCACCGACGACATCGAAGCCGTGGTGGCCAAGCTGGAAAGCCGCTTTGGCAGCCCTCTACTGACCGGGATCACCGCACAGGGTGCCGTCGCCGCACGGCCGGAGGAAGCTGTGCTCTTCAGCGGACGCCCGCTGAGTATGCTCCTGGAGGGCGCGGGGCCTGTGCAACTTTCCGGCCTGCAAGCAGGTGGATCCTGGAGCGAGACGGTGCTTCCCCGGCGGGTGAGTAACAACCTGGGTCCCCTGTGGGCACGCGAACGCATCGCCTATCTGCAGGATCGCCTCGCACTCCGCCCCTTTGAAGAGGAGGCGATCAAGCCGGAGATCCTCCGAATTTCCCTCCTGCATGGTGTACTTTCCCGATTTACGGCCATGGTGGCCGTCGATCGCTCCGTGAAGGTGCAGGGCGCCCCAGTGGCCGTGGTACAGCCCGTGGAGCTGCCCGACGCCTGGGAGCAGGAACACATCATACCCGGCATGGCGGCGCCCAGTGGCGGCGGTGGAGTGCACATTAAAGCGTCCCTGCCGCTTCTATCACGAAGCGCACCACAAACCCGTCCTACCGCCGCACGGTCCTCCGCAAGTGCCGGCCACTGGCGCGCTCCCCTGACGGACAGCCCCGAAGGGTCTCCCGTAGAGTTCGGCCGAGCCGAGGCGGACCTCGCTGAGGACGACGACGCGGTGTTCGAGTCCCTGGCCGCCATGCCGCCTGCACCCCGCGCCCCTGCAGCGAAGCCCACCGCCTCCATATCCAAGCTGGAGGCCGACGCACCACGCCGGAAGAAAAGCAGCCCCGGAATCCTGGATCGGATGAAAGAAGCCCTCGGTCTGGGCGAAAAATCTGCCAAAGTGGCGCCTGCGGAAGAAGAGGCGGATCTCCAATCGGTTGCCGCCAGCCCGCCTCCTCCTCCCCCCGCCGCCCCTGCCTCCGCACCCAAAGCCGCCCTCCTCCCCGAGTCGGCCCTTGCGGCCGCCCAGAGTGCCGACGGCAGCTACGGCGGTGACCTGCGGCGGAGTGGTGCCGCACTGCTGCTGTTGCTCTGGTGGGGCCATACCCGCCGCAAGGGTCTGCGCAGCCGCACCGTGGGCAAGCTGGCCATCTGGTTGGCGACCCGCAGCGAGCCCCTGGCTACCGAGCTGCTGGACATCCTGGCGGCCGCCGAGCGGGGCGAGGCCCTGGCGCCCTCGGCCACCTGGGAAGCGCTGTTTGACGCCGGGCCAGAAGGGGCGGCCTTGAGGCAGGCCCTCGGACGCTGAGCCTCAGACAATATGCCTGATCAGAATATTCTGGAGAAGGATATTCTGATCAGGCACATGCACGGCCCCATCGGCCCCCGCTCAGGCGCGACGACGCCGCAGCAGACCCAGCCCGAACAGCCCACCGAGCAGCGCCAGACCACTCCCGCCCGTGCTGCTTGCACAGCCTGAACAGGCGTTGTCATCCTTCCCGTCGTTGCTGTCGCCGGTCGGCGGATCGGAGTCGTCCGCACCGCCGCAGTTGTCGGTCAGGGTGGCATCGGAGTCGTTGCAGTCGGTGCCATTGACCACACCGTCGCCGTCCTGATCGTCGTCGTTGCCGTCGCAATTCTGATCGACCCCGTCATACCAGACCTCGGCGGCGTTGGAATTCACCGCACTGTCGGTGTCGTCACAGTCGGTACCGCCGCCTGCTTCGGTGGCCTCGTTGTCACCGTCCTGATCGTAGTCGTTGGCGCCGTCGCAGTTCTGATCTACGCCATCGTACCAGATCTCGGTTGCGGTGGGCTTGATGGCCGGGTCGGTGTCGTTGCAGTCGCTGTCCTGCGCCGCCCCATCCCCGTCCTGATCGTCGTCATTGCCATCGCAATTCTGGTCCACGTTGTCGTACCAGACCTCGGTGGCACTTGGGTTGATAGCGCCGTTGGTGTCGTCGCAGTCGGCACCCCCACCGGAGGCGGCGGCCACCCCGTCCAGATCCTGATCGTAGTCGTTGGCGCCATCGCAGTTCTGGTCTACGCCGTCGTACCAGATCTCGGTTGCACGCGGATTGATGGCGACATCGTTGTCGTTGCAGTCCGTACCCCCGGCGGCCACATCGTCGAAGCCATCGCCGTCGGCATCGGCGGTAGATCCGCTGCAGTCCTGATCAATGCCGTCTCCGGCCGGATCAGGTGCACCGGGGTAGATACTGCTGTCGGTGTCGTTGCAGTCGTCGCCGCCTTCCTGGGCGGAGTCGTGCAGGTCGCCGTCCTGATCGTAGTCGTTGGCACCGTCACAATTCTGATCCACTCCGTCGTACCAGACCTCAGCGGCGCCGCTGTTGACCGTGCTCGCCGTGTCGTTGCAGTCCGTACCGCCAGCAAAGTCGGCGTCTTCCCCGTCCCCATCGGCGTCGAAGTCGCTGGTGCCGCTACAGTCCTGATCGACCCCGTCGTACCAGACTTCCGAATCCCCGGGGGAGACGGTATCATCGGCATCGTTGCAGTCATCGGGATTGGCGACGTAGCCGGTGGGCACGCTGCAATCCACCGCGGTGGACTGCCGGTTCCCGTAGCCATCGCCGTCGGCATCGGCGTACCACACGGTTCCGCCGCTCTCGTCGATGTTGCCGTCGCAGTTATTGTCTGCTGCGTCGCAGACTTCGGCGGCGCCAGGATTGACTGAGGCGTCGGCATCATCACAGTCGCCGGTACAGGAGCCGGTGCCGGCGGAGTAGCCGTCGCCGTCCACGTCGTCACAGCCATCGTCCACGGTGATCTGGATGCTGCCCAGGCTCCAGCCGTCGCCGGAGCTACCACCATTGCCATTTACCGCGTTGCCCGCCCCATAGATCGTATAGGTGCCCTCGGCAGCCGGCGCAGTCCAGGTCATGGGGAAGGTCACCGAGCCACTGGTCATGGACTGCCGGGAACTGTGGGTGATATCCGAGCCGGAAAGCCGGTTGTTGCTACCCGCCGCCAGGGTGCCACCCGAGGCAGACACGTCCAGACCGGCGGAGCTCCGGGAGCCGCTGGTGGTGGAGACCACAAAGTTCACCAGAAGGGCATCCCCGGGCTCAACGGTAGTGGAACTTACCGAAAACGCGGAAGTGGTCGTGCTGTCCGCGGCATTGCCATGGCAGCTACAGCCGGCCTGGGAAACACCGGTTTTCCCCGCGTTATTCGCAAAGGCATCCGTCGAAAGCAGAGAGATCAGAAGCAGCGTCATGAATCAGGTTCCTCCAGAAAAGACCTTGCAATCTATGCCACAGGCGGACCCGACTGGCCTCTTTTCCTCCCGCGGCGAATGAAAAATCATCCGCCCCTCGCAGGATGGCCAACAGGCCGCCGAAAAAGAGAAGAGAGCCGTGATCGGTTTTTCCGCCTGAACCCACGGGCCAACCCCGAAGGTGGCCCCATCGGGCCAGCTCCAAGGGCCAACAACTTATCCCTTCCGACGACGGCGCAACAACCCGGCCGCCACAAGCCCCCCGAGTACCAGCCCGCTGCTGCCGCTTCCGGTCGAACAGCCGTCACAACCAGGATCTTTCCCGCCGCTGTCGTTGCTGTCCCCGGTACCGCTGTCATCGGTGCCGGTGGAGTCTACCGGAGAATCCACGGTGGAATCTTCGGAATCTACGCTGCTGTCGCAGTCCTCGGCAAGGTCCGCATCGGTGTCGTCACAGTCATCGCCCAGCGCGACCCCGTCGCCGTCCTGATCGTCGTCGTTGCCGTCGCAATTTTCGTCCACATCGTTGTACCAGACTTCGCTGGCCGCCGGGTAGATCCCCGCGTCTTCGTCGTCACAGTCGCGACCACCACCGGCTGCGACCGCCTCGCCATCGCCATCGGCATCGTAGTCGTTGTTGCCTGCACAGTCGCTATCCACCCCGTCGTACCAGGCGTCGCTGTTGCCGGGATAGCGGGTGGGGTCCACGTCGTCACAGTCCGCGCCAAAGGCCGATCCGTCGCCATCCTGATCGTCGTCATTGCCATCGCAATTCTGATCGACCCCATCGTACCAGACCTCGGGCTGGCCGGGAGCGACTGCCACGCTGCTATCGTCGCAGTCGCTGCCACCATAACTTGACGCGTCAAGACCATCACCGTCCTGATCGTAGTCGGATGCACCATCACAATTTTGATCTGTGCCATCGTACCAGATCTCGGTGGCGCTCGGATTGACCGTCCCCTCCAGATCGTCGCAGTCCGACCCGCCGCCCAGCGCCGCGTCGAAACCATCCCCGTCGAAGTCGAAGTCGCTGTCGCCCAAGCAGTTCCCGTCGATGCCGTCGTACCAGCTCTCCACATTGCCGGGGTAGGCATCGGCGTCGGTGTCGTCACAGTCTACACTGACGATGAAACCGTCGCCATCTTGGTCGTCATCGTTTCCATCACAATTCTGGTCGATCCCATCGTACCAGACCTCGGAGGCCGTCGAATAGACGGCGCTGTCGGTATCGTCGCAGTCCCCGCCCCCGGCGCTGGTCACATCCTCGCCGTCGCCGTCCTGATCGTTGTCGGATCCTCCGTCGCAATCCTGATCCACCCCGTCGTACCAGATCTCGGTGGCGCCGGGATTGCGGGCCGCATCATTGTCGTCGCAGTCCAACCCACCATAGGCAAAGCTGTCATAGCCGTCGTTGTCCACGTCGAACTCTGGCTGCAGATCACAATTCTGATCAATCCCGTCGTAGGCCGGATCGTTGGCCCCCGGGTAGATGGTCGCGTCGGTATCGTTGCAGTCCCCGCCGTTGCTGTCGAAGCCATCCACATCCTGGTCGAAGTCAGAGCCGTGGTTGCAGTCCTGGTCCACGCCGTCGTACCAGATCTCGGTTGCACCCGT
>CAITDR010000193.1 GCA_903891165.1 uncultured Pseudomonadota bacterium | reverse complement strand
CCGCGGACCGAGCAGCTCCGTGACTATGCTGCGGCCTGGGCCAAGCGATTGGAAGAGTCCGTACGAAAAAGCCCCTATGAATGGTACAATTTCCATCCATTCTGGAAGGATCCCCCATCCACCTGAAACCGCCGCTCTCCCGTCGCCTCCACGCGCTTGCGCTGCAGGTGCCTGCGGGGGCGAAGCTGGTGGATGTAGGCACCGATCACGGCCTTCTTCCTCTATGGTTGTTGGCACAGGGTCGTATCGCTACGGCAATTGGCGTGGATCGCAGCGCGGCGGCCTTGGCGGCTGCTCGTCGTAACCAACTTCGGTTTGGGCTGCCGCTTGATCTGCAGGTGGGCGTCGGGTTGGTGTCGGTTCAAGGTCGGGATTTTGACTGCATGACCATGGCGGGGATGGGGGCGGAAGAGATCATCACAACGTTGGCCGCGGCCCCACCGCAGCTTGCCTGGGTGGGACTCCAGCCCCATCGCGGTGCCGATGTCCTGCGCACCTGGCTGCACCGCGCCGGCTGGACAATTGTGGGGGAGCAAGTGGTGGAGGAAAATGGGCTCTTCCATCCCCTCTTCTGGGCCATCGGAGAGCCGGATCCCGTGGCCATCACCGGCCCTGAGCGGAGCTTCGGCCGCCTCTCCCTCCACCGCGATCCCCAGACTCTTCGCCGCTATCTGGAGGCCGAACACAAACGATGCACCGCGCCACTCCTTCTGGAGCGGGGTGGCCACGTTCAGGTGGTGCTGGAGGCGCTCAAACAAGACATAAGCCCGCGGTAGCTGGGCCGTCCACTGATCGTGCGCTTCCGGTCCTCCTCAGAAAAATCAGGCTTCAGCAGCCTCTTTCTCCAAAACCAGCTTCCGCACGTAGTGGTGGATGTCTTCCACCGTGGTGAAGGAGCGGGCAACGTTGTCATCCAGCCGGACGCCAAAACGCTTCTCGATCGCGATCATCATATCGGCCGCGTCCAGGCTATCCAGGTCCAGATCTTCGCGCAGGCGCGCGGAGGGGGCAACCTGATCGGCGCCCAATTCAAATTGATCCACGAGGATCCGATCCACAGTGGCGATGATCTCCTCGGCCGTTGCCACACTGCCTCCCTGATAGCCTTTGTTCTTAGCCTGATTTGCCACCGCTGGCAAGGCTCTCGGCGCAACAAGCGACCCGCTGTGCACGATTGATTTGCCAGAATCGTTTGGGAAAACTAAGGTTTTCCGAGAATCAGACTGGCATTGATGCCGCCGAAGGCGAAGTTGTTGGTCATCACCCGGGGCAATGACCGGGGCAGCGGAAGCCTGGGCAGGTGGATGGGGGCCACATCAGGATCTTCCAGGTTCAAGGTGGGGGGAACGATGCCCCGCCGCATGGCCTCGATACACATCAGGATCTCGCAGCCCCCACAGGCCGCCAGCATGTGGCCGAAGTGCCCCTTCAGGCTGCTGACGGGCACTTCCGTCCCAAAAACATGCTCCATCGCCCGTGCTTCGGCGGCGTCACCCACCACGGTACCCGTCGCGTGCGCACAGACATAGGCGATGTCCTCGGCACTCAACCCGGCGTCCGCCAACGAACGCTGCATGGCCGCCTCCATACCCTCTGGCTCTGGCGAAGACATATGCGTCGCGTCACAACTCTCCCCGTAGCCCAGGACTTCCGCGAGGATCGTGGCACCACGTGCGAGCGCGGCCTCCCGCTCCTCCACAATCACGATGGAGGCTCCCTCGGCACAGACCACACCATCCCGACTGCGATCGAAGGGCGCCGGCCGCGTGTGAGGCGCATCTTCATGGCCTCTACAGCCGGCCATGACCACATCAAAGGTTGCCGCAGAGAGTACGGAGAGCTCGTCGGCCCCCCCTGCGATCACCATGTCCGCCCGCCCCAGCCGGATCAGGTCGGCCGCGATCCCCACCGCCTGGTTGGACACGGCGCAGGCACAGCCCGGAGACTGAACATGCCCGGTGACACCGTATACCAACGCGATATGGCTGGCGACGGTATGGGACATAACCCGCAAAAAAGAAGTAGATGAAATACCACGAATGGAGTTCGTCTCCAGAAACTCCTTCCAGAATTCCTGCATTGCGTCGGGAGAGCCGGTCGTGGAGCCGGCGACCACTGCCACCCGGCCACTGCCCAGCTGATCGGCCGGATAGCGCGCAGAAGCCAGCGCATCGGCCGTGGCGGACACGGCGTACTGCACCATCCTGGACATACTGCGCCGGTACTTCCTGGGGATTTTGGCAGGCTCAAAGCCTGAAACAGGAGCCCCAATCCGCGCCCCAAGGTCGTCCACGGACGCAAAAACCGGCACCTTGACCACACCTGAGCGCCCCGCCAGGACCGCGTCAAACACGGCCCCGACGTCACTCCCCAGGGGAGAGACCAGACCCACACCGGTGATCACCACACGCCTCATGCCGCCTTCAACTCCGCTACAAGGGTTTCACCACCGAGAATTTCTGCACAGCCCACATAGGCAGACATCATTGCTCCACAGATACCCGGAAAACCGATGGCATGCCCCACCTGTAGCACGCCGCGCACCTTGATGCGGCTGGAGTAGCGATAGCGTCCCATCTGGGCAACAGAATGATAGTGCCCGTAGATCGCCCCGCCCGGCGCACCGGTGTAGTGCTGGGTGCTGAGCGGGGTCGAAGACTCCATGGCCAGTACCTTCCACTGCGGGAAATCTTCCGCCAGTACCGCCCGGAATTGCCCTTCAATACCCGCCTTCGCCGCACGATAGGCCTCGCTGCGTGTCTCTCCACTTTCCCCGTTGAGCTGCTCAAAGATTTTGTGCTCGGCCGTCAAAATTGCCACCAGAACCTGCTCGGTGCCCGCGCGGCCCTGCTCTCGTGCGCCCGGGGCAGCAAGAAAGTAGAACGAAGGCGGAGCTTCGGGACTCGCAGGTAACGCCATCTCCTCCACATCCCAGCTTCGAAAACGGTAGAGGTTCCGACGTTTTAGTACAGAAAGATCACCTTCTACCCTGAAATAAACGCCGATGTGGGCGGCTCCTACACGGGAATTCCGCACGCGGTCGCGGTAGGCCGGACGTACAGCCTGGGCGGGTAGCAGGTCGAGAACCAGTGACGGGTGTATGTCGGTGACGACAAGATCGGCCGGAAAATAGCGTTCCCCCGACCAGACTCCCTGAGCAACACCTTCCCGTACATCGATGGCTGTGGCGGGCGTCCGCAGGTGCAGCTTGCCGCCCCCGGCGCGCAGCTCGCGCACCAGCTCGCGGGCGAGGCGATCCCCCCCTCCGTCCACGGAGTAGGCACCCTGTTGGAAGTGGTCGGTGACCACCGCATGCAGCCCAAAAGGGGCTTCCGCAGGGACAATCCCGTAGAGGGGCGCGGTCTGACCACAGACAATCGCCCGCAGCTGCGGGTGCTTCAAATGACGCTCCACCACCTGTTGGAGGCTGCACTCTTCCCAGGGAAGAACACTCTCAGGAGGAGTGGAAAGATCAAGATGAAACCAGCCATAGGCACGAGATGCCCGACGAAGCTCCTCAGCAAAATTGGCAATGCCTTGCGACTCATCCGGGAAAGCGGCGGTAAGGGCCGCCTTCCACCGCTCAAAACCCGCCGGAACCCGGAACTGGCGATCGGGGAACCACAGCCAGTCGAAGCCCTCGGGATCCAGCTCAGAAAAACGTAGCCTATCATACACTCCAAGGTGCTTCATCGCGCGCCCGAAGAGCTGATCGGGGCCGGCGGAGCCTACATAGTGAAAACCGGTGTCATAGCCGATGCCCTGCCGGAAAAACCGGTGCAGAAAGCCGCCCGGTCGATAGTGGCGCTCCAGCACCTGCACCTGCCAGCCGTGTTTCTGCAACAGCAGCGCCGCGGTGAGCCCACCCATCCCCGATCCGACGATCACCGCCTGGGGCATCAGCCCGCCCCCTCGGCAATCAACACCGCTTGCAGGCTGGCCTGGCAGACCATCACGCCGTCGCGAAGCACTTTTCCTTTGGCCCAGGTGACGCCCATCCGCCGCTCCGTGACCTCCACCTCAAAACGCAGCGTTGCGGGCGGCACCACCATCCCCCGAAACTTCGCCTTCTCGATCCCCGTCAAATAGGGATTTCCGCGCTCGCCCATCAGAGAGGCCAGGCAGGCCAGCGACTGCGCCAGGGCTTCCACCATGATCACCCCGGGTACCACCGGCCGACCCGGAAAATGTCCAGGAACATCTTCAGGAAGAAAGTGGCGTTCGGCAACAAGGCGCATGCCCTCCCAGGAAACCACCCGATCCACATACAGGGCGGGTGGGCGGTGCGGAAGCAGCGTCAGCACATCTGGATAGTCACTCATCGGGATCCCCTAGACGATATTCTGTTGCCGTGCCCAGGGCGTGCCCTGCCGGACACTCCAGGTGCAGCGCGATGGCGCAGGGCGCCCCCTCGGCCACCAACCGCTGCGCTTCGGCATGGCCCGCTTCGGGACCATCGCAGAGCACAATCGCTGGCCCACGGAGTTTTTCCAAGATGGAAGCCTCAGCCAGAGGCGCACCTGGTGTGGTGTAGGTGAAGTGCAGCCGGGATGCCCCTGCCGGACCCAGGCGCAGCAACCCTTCGTGATAGCGGAGGTCGGCGGCGGAACAGTTGGTGGTGGAGGACAGCACGACGGGGGTCGTGGATGCAGGAGCCAGCTGGTGCAGCAGCGCGATACCGGCACGCACGTAGTTGTCGGCCCGGCCCAGTGCCACCGGCGCCAAGGGGTGGATGTCGGCAAGCGGAAGGTGATCGCGGTCAAGCGCCACCGTCCGCGCCGGCAGCGGCCGGCGACTCCGCACCGCCTCCTCCTCCACCGTCCCCTCCCCTCCCCTTCCAAAAACCAGGGCCGCGTTCACCCCACCAAAAGCCGCGTTCACCGACAGTCCAATCCGCGGATTCGGCCCGACCGAACGGAAGGCAATCGGGCAATCCTCCGCATCAATCAACGGAACTTCAGGGACTTCCGCACCACCAAGCATCGCAACCAACGCCGCCGCCTCCAGTGCGCCCGCGGCACCCAGGCAGTGGCCGATCACCGGCTTGGCGGCGTGCAACGGAACCGATCCTTGGAAAATTGCAGATAGACCCAGGCTTTCCATCGCATCGTTAAAGGGGGTTCCGGTGGCGTGGGCGCTGACGATGTCCACTTCGGCAGCCCCCATACCTGCGTCGGAAAGAGCCTCTTGGGAAGCACGAAAAATCCCCGACCCGGTGCGGTCCGGCGCGGTCAGGTGCACCCCATCCTGCGACAGACCGCAGCCCAGCAGCGTCGCCAGGGGAAGCCGACCATTCCGGCGTGCAATCACCGGTTTTTCGAGGAGGAAGGAGGCACCTCCCTCCCCCAGCACCAGACCATCCCGTCCCTGCCGAAAGGGTCGGGAGCCCTCGGCCGCCAGCGCACCCAAACCGGCAAAACCGGCGTGGATATAGAGGGAAAGGGCTTCGTAGCCCACCACAACCACATGGTCACAGCGGTCGGCCCGCAGCCAGCCCCGCGCCAGCTCAAAGGCCACCGAGCCCGACGCACAGGCGACGGACACGGTGGTGTGCGGCGATAAATACAGCTCTTTTGCTATCTTTTGCCCCGCCATCTGTCGCCATGCAGGCTCATGTAGCGGCACGCCCCCAAGACGCGCCGCGTGCCAGCGCTCAAAGGCACCGGAGATGGCACCCGAGCTGGTCGCCACCACGAGGCCACAGCGACCGGGAACAGTAGGAAGTACCTGCCGGATCAAAGTTTCGAGCAGCTCGGCCGCCTCCACCCGCTGCGGCAGCAGGCAGGCGAAGGGCGACCGCAGACCAGTGGTGAAGTAGGGCACCGGCCGCGCCAGGGGTTCCCCACGTCGTAACGCATCCGTCAACGCCTCTACGCCCCAGCCTGCAGCACTCCAGGCCGCCATCCGGGTGATCCAGGGGGTCATGGCAGCACCCCCAGACCTTCGCTCACTGTGCCCACCTGGAGTCCCCGGGCGGCCCATCCCTGCAAAAGGGAGGGAAGAAGTTTGGGAGCCGGGCCGGTGCCGTCGTGTAAGAGGACAATGTCGCGATCGCCCGCCCCCTCGGCCCGCCGTCGCAGCCGCTCTACCGGGATGGCCACGCCGTCCCCGGTGCGCACCGAGCACCACACCATCTCCAGTCCCACAATTTGTAGTGCCTGATACATTCGGGGGCTCACCGCACCAAACGGAGGCCGGTACCAGCGTACCGGCGGTGTGCCGTACTGGCTCAGGAGCCGAAGCGCCCGTCGCAATTCATTTGCACCATCTTGAGGATTTTTCCAGGTGATCCGAGCTGAATGAGTCAGACCATGCAGGCCAATCTCATGTCCGCCGGCCAGCATGGCCCACAGCAGATCCGGACAGGCCAGTGCCCGATCCACCAGCACAAAAAAGGTCGCACGCACGCCGGCTTCGGCCAGGGCCTGGAGAAAAAGCGGGGTAGAGACCGGATGAGGTCCGTCGTCGATGCTCAGGACCAACCGCCCGGGTACCCGCCCCCGTTGCACCGACGGCCCGAAGATCTGCAGGTCCGGCCGCGCCGATCCCAGGGCCACCATCCCCCCCAGACCCGCCGCGCCACCCAGGCTCAGGCCCAGCCCTAGCTCCCCAGGCAGCAGCCCACTGTAGCCGCCTATGCTGCCACCGAAGGAGAGCCCCCCCAACAACAGCGATGCCCACTCAGCGACCCTCATGGGCCTCCTTCCGACGCCCCTGCCAGGCCGACATGGACCAAGCCACCAAACCGCCCAGCAGCGGGCCCAGGCCCGCCCCCATCACCAGCGACCCCAAAAAACACTCCAGATATAAGCCCGGTGCTTCCCGGATCAACGTCCACAGCGCGCCGTCCCCCAGCTCCAGGGTAGCTGGCGGCTTGCCCGTATAGATCAGCGCCCCCAGATGCAGCCCGGCCGCCACCAGGAAGGGCGCAAAAAAGGGGTTGGATATGTTTGCGGCTGCATAAACAACCGCCTGATTCAAACCCATTCGCCTTGCGACCACCACACAGACTGGCAGGTGGATGCCGTAGATGGGGAGCACCCCGATAAACACGCCGAGGGCGACGGCCAGACCGGCCTCCCGTGGACTCAGATGTGCGCGCAGAATGCCCCGAAACCAGCTGCGGAGGCGGTGGAGCCCAAGGCGCGACCGGCGGGGAGCCGGTGCGGGTTGCTCGGTGGCCTCAGCCATGGTGCATCATGCGTGCTCGGCGGGAGCAGCGGAGAGCTGATTGCTCTTGTATTGCCGGACGGCAGCAGCAATTTCAGGCATCCGCATCGACATCCGCCGCGGGGCGGTACGCTCGGGGTTGTACACATCCCCGGCCAGCAGGCTGACGATCCCCTTGCGGAAGTACGGCTTTTGAAGCTCCCTTGGCGCCAGGGCAACGGTCATAAAGTCGCCGTTGTACCAGCAGTCGATCACGCGGCGGAAAACTCCCGCTCCCTCGCGATATTCCTGCGTCCAGGCATCCATGTCGCCCCCGTCCATCGCCGCCGCGAGCTGCCGGGCCCCGTGGAGCCCCAAGAGCACACCGGAGGAAAAGACAGGATCGATAAAGGTTGCCGCGTCCCCACAGAGCGCAAAACCGGGCCCATGGAAGGCGGTGGAGGTCGCGGTGAAGTCCTGGAGACCGCGGAAGGGGAAGATGCGATTGGCATCCGACAGGCGCCGCTGCGCATCGGGAGAAGCAGCGATGGCCGCAGCAAAACGCTCCTCAGCACTGCCGCGCAAGGGACAGGCAGGGCTCATCACCACCCCCACCGAGGCCATTCCGCCCCCAAAGGGAATGATCCAGATCCAACCCCCTGGAATG
Source organism: uncultured Pseudomonadota bacterium (assembly GCA_903891165.1). Lineage (GTDB taxonomy): Bacteria > Myxococcota_A > UBA796 > UBA796 > SXON01 > CAITDR01. The sequence goes on along the minus strand of CAITDR010000193.1, from coordinate 5,266 downwards.
CAGCAGATGGTGATGTCTCCCACCTGATCCGGCGCCACCTGCTTGACCCCCACGCAGCGGGTGCCTATTGCAGAGTTACGAAGGCGCGCGTCGCCGACCCGCAGACCCAGCTTTGCCGACAACCACATGGTCCGGCCAGCCGAGTCCACCACCCAGTCCCCGCGGAGCTTCCCCTGATCGGTGACCACCACCCCCGGCAACTCCACGTCCAACGCCTTTGCGTAGACGATGCGGCAGCCGTGGCGCTGGGCGGTCTGGCGCCAGCGGATATCAAAAACTTCGCGTTGAACCTGCCATGCCGAAGTCCAGCGCGGCTCCTCCGCCTCGGAAAAATCGAAGCGCACCGACTGTCCCTGGTCGCAGAACACGGCGCCATGTTTGACCATGAAGCCCGAGGTATCGAAGTCCAGCTCCTCAAAAACCCCGGCGGAGCAGGGCAACATGGACTCGCCCACGACCCCTTCCGGAAACTCCACCGCCTCGATCAGGGTGACCGAGGCGCCGCGCTTGGCGAGGTAGCTGCCCAGGGCACAACCGGTGGGACCGGCACCCAGAATCAGGACATCCGCGTTCATTTTTTTTCCTCAATGAAGCTTGCCAAACTACGGACGGTTGCGAAGGCCTTCCGACCCTCGGCATCATCGGGCATCCGCACCCCGAATTCCTCCTCGATGTGGATGGCAAGCTCCAGGGCATCCACCGAGTCCAGGCCCAGCCCGGCTCCAAAGAGTGGCTGGTCCTCCTGGATCTCTTCCGGAGTCACACCCTCCAGCATCAACACCCGCACAATCATCCGCTTGATCTGATCGTGAATCTGCGCCACCACTCCTCCCATTCGGGCCACCAATGATAACGCGCCGCCTCTGTTTCGTCCTGCTTTCCCTTTTGATGGCATCCCCCACATGGGCGCAAAGCACCGTTGCAATTGTCCCTGGTTGCCCGACCGAAGCCGACGGAAGCCTGTCGCTGTTGCAGTGGCAGCGGGTGGTCTGGGGCTGGTTCCTGTGGGCCTCTGGGTCGGTAGATCAGGTACTGGTGAGCGGCAATGCCGTGGCGAACCCCTATGGCGAGGCCGAAACGATGGCGGCCGGCCTGCGTGCCCTGGGAATGCCCGACCGGGACATCCTGGTCGAACCCCAGGCCCTCCACACCGACGAAAACATCGCCTACGCCCTGCGGATGTTGCCCGCCGATGCCAAGGTGGTCGTTGCCAGCCACCGGCTGCAAGCTCCCGGCGGCTGCGAGATGGTGCGCGCCTGGAGTACACGGGAGTGTACCACGAGCATCCTTGACTTCAGCCTGGTGATGCCCCGGATTCGCGCCGGGTTGCCCACGGTGCGCGGGCAGGTTCAGGAGGGTTGGGTGCCCCTTGCGGAGCGGGAGCGTCGTATTGCTGAACAGCTTGGCGTTCCGCGCCGGCCCAGCTCCCTGGTGGTCTACGCGCGGGGCAGCCTGATGAGAATGGTCGGGAAAAGTGTACCTCCGACGCTCCTTCCCCCCATTCAGTAATGCAGACTACCAGGCTCCAGCGGCCTGCAAGGATGCCACGATAGCGCTGTGAACAGCCGGGCGCAGAGCACGAAAAGCCCGCGTCCGCGGCCCATCCTGGCCAGGCACACTGCCGCCTTCCACCAGCGGGTGGACGCGGTTGGTCAGTAGCACCACGATCTGCTCTTGCCGAGGGGCGATCCAGATCGAGCAGCCTGTAAAACCCAAGTGCCCCACACCGTCGGCCGGCCACAACGGTCCCGCCGACGGGCTGGGCGGCGTCGGCCGATCCCAGCCCAGCCGGTGGCTGCCTGCGCCCCCCTCCGACCAGAAGCGCCGCAGCGTCGCCTGCTGCCACAGCTGCCCCCGCCCAAGGCTGCAGCGCAGCCACTCCGCCGCCAGCTGACCCACCGCATCGATCGCCCCAAAAAGCCCGGCGTGCCCGGAGATTCCACCCATCGCCCACGCATTCAGATCGTGGACCTGCCCTTCCTGCACCGCGCCGCGGACCGGGCAGTCCTCGGTGGCGGCCGCACCGGGCCAGCCCCAGCGCAATTCCACCCCCAGGGCCGCGCGCACATGCCGCTCCCACAGGCGATCGATGCGGTCACCTCCCGCCGCTTCGATAGCCGCCGTGAGCAGCATCATCCCGAGGTCCGAATAGGCATAGCGCTGACCCGGATCAGCCAGTGGCGGCGTCGTCATCGCGGCATGTAGGATGGCCTCCCGCACCCCTCCGGTGCCGACGGCTGCATCGAGAAAATCCGCGTACAGGGGCCGCCACGGAGGCAGGCCACTGCTGTGGGAGAGGCAATGGGCAGCGGTGACTCCCGGAGGGGCGGACGCTACCCAGCGCTGCAGCGGCATCTCCAAGGAAAGAATCCCATTTTCGTGCAAAGACATCATCAGGGATGCCGTACACAACACCTTGGTCAGGCTGGCCAGATCCCACGGGGTCTCGGCAAAAACCCGGCGCGCCCGCGGGCGGATCGACGCCTGCCCCCCGTAGATCTGCCCGACGACCCGATCCGGTCCGCGCAGCATCAAAGCGTAGCCAGGAATACATTCTTCCTGTACGGCCGCTTCCAGCAAGACCTGCGCCCTCTCCAGCAACGAACCCTCCCGACGATCCCGAGCCGGGACTTGCACAACGGGTTAACTGCCTCGCGATGACACGCCACCTCTCTGAGTCCGAGCGTCGCTCCCAGATCCTTCGCGCTGCGCGCGCGGTCTTCATCGAAAAGGGCTACCTTGCGGCCCGCGTTGAGGATGTTGCCGCACGTGCGAATCTTTCCAAGGGTGCGGTCTACTTCTATTTTGAAAGCAAGCGCAGCATCTTCGACGCCCTGGTGGAAGAAGAGCACGCGCTCACCATCCGTTTTCTGGACGAAGCGCAGGCCGACAAGCGCCCCGCCGCAGAAAAACTGATGGAGCTGGGCACCAAGTACCTGGACTATTTTGCCGGGCTGAAGTCCCCTCCCCGCTTTTTCCTGCTGATGAGCGAGATGGCCATTCGCGACGAAGAGCTGCGGACGCGGGTGAACGCGATCCACAACCGCTTTGTGCACGGCATCGCAAGTGTGATCGAGCAGGGTACCAAAGAAGGAACCTTTGGTGAGTATGATCCCATGGCTGTGGGCCAGATGTTAAAGGCGATCATTGATGGCTTGGCAGGGCAGAGTGCCGTCGGGGTGCGACCGGACGTCGCGCGCCTGTCCAGCGACGGGATCCGGCTCCTGTTGCACGGCCTGCTGCCCCGATGACTGAAGCCACCGCATGGCGCTATTCTCGTCTGCGTTGGCTGGGAATTGTTCTTTTTTGGGTGGCGCTGGGTGCGCTGGGTGCCAACCTGTGGGCGGTGGTGCAGGGTTGGCTGGCGCCTGGAAAGCTGGTCTTCTGCCTGCTCTGCCTGGGCTTGTCGCTGGGTTCCTTTGGAACTTCCTCGGATACCGCTCTCCACGCCCTGCGGGAGCTGCAGCAGGCGGGTGCCCTGCCCCCGGCCTTCCGAGCTGAGTGGGCGACGGAGCTACGGCTGCGGCGGGATCGTATCGCCGGCCTACATGCCAACCCGAAGATGGCGTTGGTTATGCCGCTATTGGCGAGTGCGGCCATAGGCTACAGCCTGTGGCGGCTGGTCGGAGTGTGGGGCGGCGGATGACCCGGCTGGCCTACGTCGGCACCGACCGGCGTATACACCACTGCGGTCCGCTGGGGGAGGGTGATGTCTGCCTGACGGCGCCACTACCGGCACCCGGTCCCTGGGCCACCATGGGACAGGGTCAGGAGCTGTGGTCCTGGCCCACCTGGTCACCAGATGGCAGGTGGATCGCGGCATTCTGCACCGAGAGCAGCGACGAGAAGGCCGGACCGGTGCGGGTGGTGGCGCTGAGCCTGGACGGCGTGCACCAAGAGGAATGGTGCTCGATCCAGGAAGGAAGCCCGATCTATCTGCAATGGCATCCCCGGCAGCGGGCCCTGGCGCTGTTGCTACAGGTAGAGGAGGAGCTGGAGCTGAGGGTGGTGGATGCCCAGAGGTTGGGAGCGATGCCCGAGGTAGAAGCTGGGGTTCCCCTGTTCTTCTCCTGGGAGCCGCAGGATCGCGGGATGTTGGTGCATGCTGGCGACCGGAAGCAGCGCAGCTCCCGGTTGATCCTACGGGATCCGCTGGGCGACCGCGAAGACAGCCCCTATGCCTCCCTTCCGGGCAACTTCTGTGCGCCCCTGTTTGTGGGTGGGGAGGCGATCTATGTGCTGAGGGAGGGCGAGGATTCGGTGATCACCGCGGGCCCGGCCGACGGCAGCGCCGGGCGGGAGTTGGGGCGGCGGACCGGCCTGGTTGGTTTGACGGTGGCACCCGCCGGAGCCGCAAGGGTGGCCTGGTCCAGTGCCCCCAAAGGCGAAGGAAGCCCCTACCAAGGTGTGGATCTCTACGACCTGGGTACCGGCAAACAGCGGCAGCTGACCGACTCCCCCTGCCTGGCCTGGTTCTGGTCGCCCACCGGCGACTTCCTGGTGTACATCGTCGTGGATGCCCGCAACAACTGCCTGACCTGGTATCGGGTGTGGTGTAGCGGGGGAGAGCCGGAACACATCGGGCACTTCTGGCCTACGCGAGACATGCTGTTTTACCTGCACTTTTTTGATCAATATGCCAGCAGCCATTCCCTGATCTCTGCGGACGGGCGCTACCTGACCTGGGCGGGCTATCCGGCGGGAGGTGGTCATGCCGATCTGTCCGGCCCCCCTCAAATTTATGTCTGCGAAATAGGACCAGACAGAACAGCCCATAACATCGCAGACGGCAGCTTTTCGGTCTTCAGCCCCGCATGAAGCACTCTCCCCTTACCGAATTTGCGCTGTTGGCCCGGGCCCCCGACGACACCCTGGATCTGGAGGCGCTGTGTGCCTCCATCGCCAGGATGCGCGACCCTGCGGTGGATCCGGCGATCATCGCCCAGGATCTGGATCTGCTCGCGGAGGATCTTCAGGACCGCCTGCCCGGTCCTCGGCGTCCGGATCAGCTTGCGGCCGCCCTGCGCCGCGAATTGGGGGGCAGGCTGGATTTTCGGGGTAGCCAGGAGGACTATGACCACCTGGACAGCTCCATGCTGGACCGGGTGCTGCGGCGGCAGCGAGGGCTGCCCATCCTGCTCTCCGTGGTATGGATGCTGGTCGGGCGGCGTCTGGGCCTGCCCGTCGCCGGGGTGAACGCGCCGGGCCACTTCCTGGTCTGCCTGGACCTTCCAGGAGCAAGGATCTACCTGGATCCGTTTGCGGG
>CAITDR010000192.1 GCA_903891165.1 uncultured Pseudomonadota bacterium | reverse complement strand
CTTGCTATGGCCGATGGTGCTCGGGACGTCCGCCACTCCGATATTTTTGTATTCAACATAACCAGACAGTAGGTAGCTCTCCTCCGCCCCCTTTGCCGGGATCCCCGCCTTCCCCGCCAGCGAGCTTAGCAATGCGTCCGCCGGGTAGGCTTCGATGTAGCGCTCCACGGCGGGGGTCAGGATGTAGGCGGGCCGGTCCTTCTTGGTCCTTGCCTGGTCCGGAACCAGGGTGAACCAATGTTTTTGGTAAGCTCTAAGTTTTTTTACAAAAGCCTGAAGCCCCTCCTTTACGGGGGTGGCTGCACCCGGTGCCCGCACCAGCACCCCGTCGCCCATGGTCAGCGAGAGGAGGTTTGCCCGCAGAAATGCCTCCGGATCCTGCTTGAACTCCGCCTCTCGCTCCAACTGTACCTGCTGTGTCGGGGCCGCAGTATTTAGCGTTGGACCTGCCAGATCCGGGCTCCGTCCGCCCCGTGCCACCCCTTCCGCCTGCTGCTCCCAGCGATCTCCGGCCTGCCCCACCCCCTCGGGCAGGTGCAGACCCTGCCGCTGCTGGAGGACGTGGGTCGTTTCATGAAGCACGGTCTCGCGGCGCGGCGGTCCGGCAAAGACAATGTGCTCCCCGGTGGTGAAGGCGGTGGCCTTCATGCTGCGGGCGGCCCGGCTGGCCTCTGGCCCGATGTGCGCCTGGATGCTGCTGAGATCGTGGGGAGCAAAGTGGGCTTGCAGCTCCGCCTGGAAGGGCAGTCGCGACGAGGGGCTGCGGATGCCGGCGCGGGCCGCGGCGTGGATGTGGGCCGGGGAGGGACCGGCACCCTCCGCTGCACGCTGCACCACCGCCGCGGTGGAGGCAGCCGAACCTGCTGCGGGGAGGCGGAGGATCTGCGATTGCTGCGTTGCAGCATCCACCGAAGTGATGCCCAAGGGGGGAGGCGGACGGCGCTGGCCCTGGCGGGGCGCGGGGCTGGGGGAGGAGGAGGAAGCGGGGCCATGTTCCAGGTTTTTCATGACGACATCCACCGCGGGAATGGGGGGGGGGGAGGGGAGCCCGGGGCCGCCGGGCGGGCCAGCTACGAGGATCGGGAAAGACCGCCCCGCAGCAGGGCCAATTGGGGGCTGTGGGGACTCAGCCGCTCGGCCACGGTGACAGCAGATTGCGCCACACTCTCGTGGTTGTCCACGTCGCAGGTGTACATCCCCGCCAGAAAGACGCCTTCCTGGCCCTGAAGTCGGGCGATCTCAAGCTGCCGGGAACGGCTTTTTCCGTCCACCAGGAGGTGCCGGAAGCTGCGCCGGTGCTCTACCCGGGCCGGTTCGGCGTGGCCCTCGGGCAGCCAGGTTCGGAACACATCCACATCCAGATCCCGTCCCGCCCACTCGGTGGTCCAGGCGTGGGTGCCATCATAGCGGACATTCAGGTTGGTCCAACGGAAACGCTCCCGAGGCATCAGGCCGGCATCCCGATGGACCACAATCTGCGTGGGAAAGTGGCCGAAGCCGGAGGCCACCTGCGAGAGGGGGTGCCCACCCAGGAGACCTTCGACGGCATAGGCGGGAGTGGCCACGATCACCTGCGCAAAGGGGCCTTCTTCTCCATTGTCCCGTTGGACCGTCCACCCTTTTTCGTGGCGCCGCAGCCGCCGTACCGCCGCCCCGCTCTCAAACTGCACCCCGGGGGACTGCGCGCGCAGCGCCTCCGCGTAGGTGGAGCCACCCCCTTCGACAGCACTGAAGTGGGGGATCCCGAACTTCCCTTGCTGCATCACCCGCAAAACGTCATAGGCCGGGAATTCCGGCATGGCCGCCACCGGCGCCCCCCAGAAGGCCGCCAGCGAGGGCACGAGGTGGTTCTTCTGGACCGCAACCGGAATTCCCGAGCGGGTCAGGTACTCTTTCGGGGACAACGTCCAGTCCTGGCCCGCGACCAGGGGGATCCCCGAGCGAAGGAACCAGTAGAACGAGAGCGACCAGAGCAGGTTCTGGGGTGGGTACACCATCCCCAGCAGGGTCCGGGCATTGGTGGGGGGTGTGGTCAGGCTGCCGCCGCCCTGTCCGTCGGAAAAGGACATGCCCGCCGCCCGGGTGACCGTTGGCACCTGGAGTGCCTCCAGCACGCGGGTAAAAATCGGGTAGGTATGCGGAAAAAAGTAGCGGGAGCCGGTATCCACCCAGACCGTCCCGCGCTCGGTGCTCACCGGGACACTGTGGGCGTGTCCGCCTAAAAAGGGTCTTCCTCAAACAGCACCACCTCGTGGGTTTTGTGGAGGAGCCATGCCGAAAGCAGGCCCGCTCCGCCACCGCCGATAATCGCAATTCTACTCATGGAAGCTCCCTGGCAATGGCAAGGGCCCGACGCAGCACCGAGGCGCCGTACAGGCTGGGTGGATCCAGCGATGTGCCCATGTGCAGCTCGCCCGTCTCCTGATTTTTGTAGGAGGGACGTCGGGAAGCACCGGTGGGGATAAGGGGAATGGGTACGGGGTCCAGGCCGTGAGTGGCCCGGTACTCCGGCGGAAGCAGCAGCTTCGCGGCCCGAAGGGCCCGGCTCAGGCCGGGTACCAGCCGCTCCATGTCCGATAGCAGGCGATCCAGGATCCCCGCCGGGTCGGCCTCTGCCGGCACCGGCAGGTAGCCCACCAGGGTCCGGCGCTCGGGCTCGGGGCCCAGCCGGGGATTTACCAGGCTCCACCCTAGCTCTTGGGGCCACTCGCCTGCGGTCAGCGCGGCGTGCCACCGGTCCACGTCCGCCGGGAGCCGGTAGAGACTATCCAGGTTGTCCGGGAACTTCGGGATTTCGGTCACCCACAGGAGCAGTTGCCCCAGGGCCAGACCGGGGGTGGAGGGGCCCGTCCAATCCGCCCAGCGCGGCCGGCAACTGAGCACAGCCTCCACCTCGATCTGCCCGGTGCGGGTCCACACGCGGCTTGGCTCCACCCGCAGAAGCTCCTCGCCCAAGCGGATTTGTACCCCCAATTCCCGGCAGCGCTCCAACAGGGCATCCACGATACGCTGTGGGCCCCCCTCGACGATCGCAGGTTGGTGAAAACCATCCACACCGAAGTAGCCCGCCATTCCCCGGGCATCTTCGGCGTGTACGTCGGAGAAGCGCATGCCTCCCTGTTGCAGAAAACAGGCAAGAAGCTGCTTTGCGGCGAGGCTGCGGCCGTGAAGGGCTTCGGCGAGGTTGCCATGGGGCGAGCGCCCCAGGCTCAGTGCGGCGGCGGCGGTGCCGGGCAGGGCGCGGGCCAGAAAGGGGAGCTCGGGGAGGCGTGGCGGAAGGGTGAGGCTTTGATCGCCGAAGTGTTAGCGGGCGCGCACGGGGTGGGTGGGCAACTGAACACCGATCTGCTCCAGACCTCGGTAGAAACCCCCGAAAAACTCCAAGGAGCCGCGCACATAGGTGGCACCCTCCAGGCTCCACTCGCCGGAGACGCCACCCGGGCGGTCCAGCCGCTCCAGGACGATCACCGACTTTCCCCGCGCCGCAAGGCTGATGGCGGCCACCAGACCGCCGAGCCCGGCTCCAATCACCACCACAGGTCGCGCCACGATCCGGCCTCCGGGGGGAGGGCGATCACATCCTGACCGATCGGTAAAGAAAATCGGCCCGGGAGAGATTTTTGGAAGGTACAAGCGTCTGAAGAGCTCCGAAGCTCAGGCGCCTTTCTTCGCCCCCTTCACCACGATCTCCTTTCCAGCAAAGGAAATCCCGAATTTCTGAATCGGCACCGCTCCGGCGGCCTCCAGCTCGGTGCCGTAGCCCCTTGCTGCGATCTGGCGCAGCGCCGCTGCTGCGTGGGTGGCCAGGCTGCCCTTCCCCTTCTGCTTTTTGAATTCCAGCACCACACCGGGCTGTCCGGGGTTTTTTGGAACAATCAACACATCCGACCGTCCCAGGCCATCTTCCCGGTTGCTCCGTACAAAATGTGTTTTCTCCAGGGTCACCAGCAGGCCCAGGACAAAGGCGTGGTAGAAGGCCTCGTCCTGTGTGTGGGCCACATCGTGGCTGGATACATGCCGGAGCAGGAGTTTTTGGAGCAGCTCCTGGACTTTTTCGGCGTTGCCGGTCAGGAGTGCCCGATGCAGGGGCTCCACCGATCCGCCCACCTGCTCCAGCCACATCACAAAGCTGTCCTTCCAGATCGACGCCACCTCCTGGTTGGGGATGGCCACCTTCGCCTGGATACGGCTCCCTTCCTGGTGGTGATCCACGGCTTTCAGATAGCCCGAAAAGAGCAGCAGGCTCCACACATCGGTAGGGTTCATGTCGCGGAGGACCACATTTTCGTCGATACGAACCTCTATCGTGCCTCCCGATAGGAGTGTCGTGATCTCCGGCTGAAGATCGGCACTCTTCAACAAAAGCTCCCGCACCAGCTCGTTGCGGCCCGCCGTGTTCAGCCAGTAGGGCTTCAACGGCTCGCGCGGCTTCGCCAATACATGCAGGATCGACCAGGGGTTGTACACCGTGCTGTCGCCGAAGCGGTAGCCGTTGTACCAGCGACGGAGCTCCTCGGCCTGCGCCTCCCGCCCATACCGCTTCAACAGCGTGTCCACCTCCGCTTCGGTGAAGCCGAAAAGCTCCACTTCCGAGGCCAGGAGGCTGTAGACATCCACGTTGTTCAGGCTCGAAAACATCGACTCCTTGGCGACGCGCAGCACGCCGGTCAGCACCCCCCGGTGGAGTGTCGGGTTGTCCTTCAGTCCTTCGGTTAAAAAGGTGCGAAACCAGCCCGCAATCTGATCAAAGTAGCCTGCTGTCCACGCGTGAAGGATCGGGCCATCATACTCGTCGATCAGGATCACCACCCGCTCTCCGGTGGCGGCAAACAAGGCGCGGCAGAGGCTCCACAGGATCCGCAGGCTGAAGCGGCCCTGATCCACCTCCTCCAGCGGTTTAAGCAGCTCCGGAAGAATACCGGACTGGCGCAGACCGGGCAGATGCCGCCGCAGCTCTTCGGTCACCACCTCCTCTAAGAGAGCCCGGGCCTCCTCCCACAGCTCCGGCTTCACCGACCGGAAGCTCAACGCGATCACCGCATGTTTTTGGAAGTGTTGACGCGACAAGGGATCCTGCCACACCGCCAGATCTGAGAAAAGCGCGCTCTGATCTGGCCCGATCTCCAGAAAGGTCCGCAGCGTGGACATGGAGAGGGTCTTTCCGAAGCGCCGGGGGCGTGGGTAGAGCTGCACCTGGGCGTTTCGGGCCAGAACCTCGGAGATGAAGCGGCTTTTGTCTACATACAGGAAGCCACCTTCCCGCAGCGTGGGGAAGTCGGAGGTGCCGGTGAAGATGGGGAGCGGGGGCATGGGGGGGCTTTAACCGGTTTGGGGGGGGCGGATGAGGAGGACGGAGAGGCGGGAGCGGAGGAGGGAATCGGCGAAAAAAGTTGGCACAGCTCTTGCAGAGGCGGCGGCGGCGTAGCATTCTGAAAGGAGGTATGTATGAAGAAGAT
>CAITDR010000191.1 GCA_903891165.1 uncultured Pseudomonadota bacterium | reverse complement strand
GGCCGAGGCCGAGGATCTGCTGGGGAAGACGGAAGAGGAGGCAGAGCGCGCCTTGCTCGCCCGTTTTCTTTACTCCCCGCCGCCCCGGCAGTTGGTGGCGGGGGAGCGCAACGGCCTGGGACTGGATCGGGTACTAAAGCAGCTTCAGGCTCTCTTTCGCATGTTGTCCGGCCGCCCGCTGCGTCTGGCCTACTCCGAGCCCGCCTCCACCGACAACCACAACCTCTACCTGCCCCGTGCTCTTCCGGCCCCCGAAGAAGGCACCGATCTCCTTGTTTTTCGGGTCATGGGCCTGGTGCAGCTGGGCTTTCTGCGTCACGGGATCCTGCGCGAGCGGGCTTTGCTGGCGGAGATCCACCGCGACTGGGTGTTGCGCTCGGCCTTCCACCTGCTGGCGGCCCGCGCGGTTCTGGATGACTGGGCCCGCGACTATCCGGGGATTGCGGAAGATTTTGGGAAGGTGGCCTGGCTGGACAAGGCGGGCACCATGCGGGTGAATGTGACGACGGTGCCCCGGGAGGGGATGCCGGGTGCATTCCTGCCGCTCTACGAGGATCTGACCCACTGCCTGAACTGGAAGAAGCCAGGGATGGAGGCGGATCCAGCGCGTGAGGCAGTGGCCTGGGTGCATCGGCAGCGTCATGTGAACGCCTCGGCGCTCCTGGAGCAGGCACGTCGTCTGCGGGAGCACTTCAAAAAGCTCCGCCTCGGTCCACCGCCCCTCCCTTTCTACCTGGGGATCATCCGTCCGGAGTGGATGCTGGCGGAGCTGGCCCGCGATGTGGCCTATGAGCAGGAGTGGAAGCAGGGCAACAAGCCCCTCCGGCAGCTTCTGGAGGCCATCGCCCGGAAAGGAGGAGTCAGCCCGCCGCCGCCTCCCACGCCGGTCGTAAAGCTGTCGCTACGCGAGCGTCTGAAGGCGCGGCTAGCCGGGCCGGATATGTCCAAAGCACCTGCCTATGGACGTATGCGGGACGAGTACGTGGAGCAGCAGAAGTCGGCGCAAGAGGAAGCTCTTTTTGATGTTGCCGCTCCCCCGGACGAGGAGGGAACTGCCTACGACGAGTGGGACGACACCGCGGGGGTCTACCGCATCGGGGCGACCCGGGTGCGGCATGTGGACTCCCCCACTGGAGACATCAGCAACTACCTGAGGATTGTGGAGGCAAACCACCGAGAGATTTCACAAATTCGTCGGCGCTTTGCGGCCCTGAGACCGGAGGAGCGCTGGCTGCACGGGCAGCGGGACGGTGCCGAGCTGGACATGAGCCGCCTGCTCACCGCGATCACCGACATCCGCGCGGGCTCCCAGCCGGATGACAGGATCCACAAGCGTTTTGTGCGACAGCGGCAGCCAGTCGCCATCCTGACCATGGTGGATGTCTCAGGGAGCACCCAGGGGCGGGTACTTTATGTGGAGCAAGAGGCGCTTGTGCTCTTTGCGGAGGGGCTGCGGACCCTGGGGCTGCCCCACGCCTTTTATGGATTTTCAAACGATCATCCTCAAAATTGCGCCCTGCAACGGATCAAGAGTTTTGAGGATCGCTACGATGACGCGGTCTATCGACGGCTGGGGAACCTTCGGGCCGGTGGCGCCACCCGGCTGGGGGCCTTTCTGCGTGCCGGGACCGAGCTGCTGGCGCAACAACCACAGACGCGTCGCTTGATGTTTGTGCTCTCCGATGGAAAGCCGGAGGATCGGGGGGAGTATCGCGGAAACTATGGAGTTCGGGACTGCATGATCGCTGTTCAGGAAGCGAGGCGGGCCAGGGTGAACATTTTCTGCCTGAGCCTGGACTCCGCGGAGGGTTCCGAGGACTATCTGGAGCCGATCTTTGGAAAGGCGGGCTTCTTACGGCTTACAGACGTGGAGCAACTTCCGAAGCGTCTGCCGGAGTTGCTGCGGCGGATGGTCCGATAGCCGGTGCATCAAGCTGAGAGCAGATCCAGCAGCTCCTCAGCACTCAATTTCTGGCCATCCGCCCCTTCTAACAGGCTGGCGGCGAGGTCGCGCTTCCGCTGGTGCAAGGCGACGATCCTCTCCTCGATTGTATGCTGGGCTACCATTCTGTAGATGGTGACCGGCCGACGCTGGCCCATCCGATGTGCCCGGTCCGAGGCCTGATCTTCGACGGCGGGGTTCCACCAGGGGTCCAGGTGGATCACATAGTCGGCCGCGGTGAGGGTAAGCCCGGTACCGCCGGCGCGCAGGCTGATCAGGAAGACATCGCCCTTGCCGCTTTGAAAGTCCTTTACCGCCTTCTTTCTTTCGGTGGGAGAGCTGCCGCCATCCAGGTACTGGTAGGGGATCTGGCGGCTGTCCAGGTGCTCGCGCACCAGCTCCAGGTGGCGCACAAATTGGCTGAAGATCAGGGCTTTGTGGTCACCTTCCCGCAGCTCGTCGATCAGCTCCACCAGGGCGGCCAGCTTGGCACTGGGCGGTGCTTCGCCCTCCGTCGTAACCAGTCTAGCGTTGCAGGCTGCCTGGCGCAGCCGGGTGATCTCGGCCAGCACGCGGAAGCGCCAGGTGGGATCATCACTCCTGGTTTTTGTAAGAGCTTCCAGAGCGCGGAGGCGGAGGGCTTCG
>CAITDR010000190.1 GCA_903891165.1 uncultured Pseudomonadota bacterium | reverse complement strand
CGCCCTTCCAGTCGGCGGCTTCTTTGGGATCGGGGAGGCGATCCACGACGTAGCAGGTCCAGCCGCCCGCACCGGCTTCGGCCTTGGGGAAGTGGGAGGAGAGGACATAGCCGCCGAGAAGGCCGGCCAGGACGAGGACACAATTACGCAGGTTCATGAGAGACTCCAAGCGGGCGGAGTGTAGCACAGCTCTGCCTGGAGAGGGGATCCTGCATAGTGACTCTGAAGTGAGTCACTACCGGGAAAGCCCAACAAAAACCTAAATTTCCGGGCGGGGAAGTTCGGTCAGGGCATAGCCCAGCCAGATCCAGTTCTGGGCGTAGTAGTCCTCGCGCGCGCCCCAGCCGTGATCGGCGCGCTGGCCTAACAGGCGCGCTTTCTCCAATTGGATGGCTTCTTGAGGGCGTCCAAGCTGCCAGAGTGGCAGCATGGCCCCGTAGAGACCGGGGTAGTCATAGGGGGTCAGCGCCGCCCCCGAAGGGCTGATCACCGCAGGAATCCGGCCTTCTTCGCGGTAGCGGTCCAGCAGGGCCAGATAGGGTCGAGACAAGGGTAGGGCCCGGGGCTCCTGGCTCCACTTCTGCTCCGCCGCCAGGGTCCAGGCCACCCGAAAGGCTTCAAAGCCGGCGTTGTTTTTGCCTTGTTCGGAGTCCATCGCGGGCAGGAGCGCGCCACTGTCCACCGCCAGCCAGGTCCAGTCCGGCAGGAGCCCCGTCGGATGGGCGCAGGCCGCCATCAGGCTGTAGGCCGGGTCGATCAGCTCGCCCCAGCGCGGGTCCACCTTCAAAAAGTCGCGCCAGGCAAAGATCAGCCAGTAGCTGGGGTTCAGCGTGGCCACCCCCCCTTGAAGGCCCCATTTTCCGGGAAGGAGCACCGGACCCCGCGCAGTCATCGTGACCTCCTCCTCCCAGATTTTTGTCAGGAGGATTTTTGCCAAGGCCAAATCGTCCGGGTTGCCAAAACGTTTGGCAGCGATCAGGAGGGCCCAGGCCAGCCACTGGTCTGCATCAGAGGCGGAGTTTTTGTCGAGGATGCCCCAGCTTCCTTCACGTTGTCCCCACTTCCATGCAGGCAAAGCCGTGGGATCGCCGCCTTGCAGATTATCGACGGTCCAACGTTGTACCCGGCGGAAGGTGGGCTGGTCGCCGATCCAGGCGGCACGGAGGAGTGCATAGGCCTGCCCCTCGCTGCTGGTGCTGCTCTGGGCGGCCCAGTCGATCACCCGACCATCTGCCTGAATATAGCTGCGGATATACTGCTCCCAGCTCTGTTGCAACAGATCGGAGGCCGTCGCAAGGTGGGAGAGGAGGAGGAGCAGGGGCTTTTTTGGGGGGTGGGGGATCTGCTATCATCCGGAGGGGGAGGTGTGCGGATCGCGGATGGGGATCTGAAAGGGCTTGACCTTGAGCAAAACCTGTCTAGCGATGCGGGCATGAGCCAGGACCTCGACCTCTCCCTGCGCACGCTGTGGGCCGCCGCCCCGGAGTCCCTTCTCCAATGGGCCACCGGGCAGCCGCAGACCCGCCTGCTACAACGTTGCGAAACCCAATTGCCGTCGCTCCGTCGGGATCTGGACACGGTGGCCCTGGCCGATGATCCCGAGCATGGTCAGTTTGTCTTCCATATGGAGGGACAGGGCAGCATCGAGCAGGGAGATCTGCGCCGTTTTGCGGCCTATGCGGCGCTGCTTCACCAGAATTATGCACTTCCGGTGCGGACTTTTGTGCTGTTGATGGAGCGGCCCAGTCGGATGGTGGATGATCACGTCGTGAGCTTCGGCAGGCAGATGGTGAGCTTTCACGCGATTAAACTTTTGCGGCTGTACCAAATTCCTGCGGCGGAGCTGTTGGAACAACCCGCATTGCGGGCGCTGGTGGCGCTGGGCGCCAGCCCGCGGGTGGAACACCTCGCGGAAGCCCGTCGCCGGATTGAGGAAGAACGAAGTGAGAACTGGAAAGATATGCTGGGTGTGCTCTATGTGAGTTCGTCGAAGGCCTTTCCGCCCAGCGTCTACAGGGCTATACTTTTTTCGGAGGTCATCATGGAGTACCCAGCGATCCAGGAGTTTATGAAGATGGGGGAGGATCGTGGATTGGAGCGCGGGATTGTGCTGGGGGAAGAGCGTGGTCGTGTGCGGGCCGCCCGCGAAGGGCTCCGCCTCGTCCTCGATACCCGCTTCCCCCGCCTCTCCAAGTTGATCGCGGTGGACAACCTGGACACCGATCAGGCCTTGGCCCTCTTCCGCGTCGCCCTGACCGCGACCACCGAGCAGGAAGTGCTCGCGGCCCTGTAGCTTTGCCTGCGGCAGCCCTGCAGGCCGCCCTCAAAATCGGCTACAATCCCCTCCATGCTCCTCCTGCTCTCCCTCGCCTGCACCCCCGTCTCCTCGAATTTTCATCCGCCCAAGGATGACTCGGGAGATACCGGGCGTATTCACTCCAGCCCACCCGACTCCGAAGATTCGATCGACGACGATGGGGATCTGGACGACGATGGCTGGACGCCCGAAGAGGGCGACTGTAACGACGACGACATCCGCGTAAACCCCGGCCGCGACGAGGTGATCGGCGATCAGAAGGACAACGACTGTGATGGTCGTACCGACGAACGTTTTTGGGGGGTCGGGGTGGCCTGGGCCAACGGGGGTGGCGCCAGCTCCATCCTCACCATTGACCTGGTGCGCGGCCTGGAAGACGAGATCAAGCTGGATAATGACTGCTATCCCCTTTGGATTGCCCAGCGCGGCGATGGCTGGGTGATCAACAACGGCCAGGCTTCGGTGGCGCTGGTGGATTCTTCGGGACACTGTACGGACATCGCCGATTTTTCGGAGACGGACTTCGGCGTCTGGGGGGTGGCCACCGCGCTCGACGGCACCATCTATGCCACCACCGTAGATGGCCTCTGGAAGATCGGCGAAGATGGCACGACCGAGGAAGTTGCCACCTGGACCGTCGATTTTGAGGATTTTTCGAAGCACGAAGCCGCTATCACCACGATCTCGGTGGATGCCGCCACCGGAAAAGTGGGGATGTTCGACTATTTTGGGGGCTTTGCCACCTGGGATGCCGTCAACGGGTTTGAAAACATCCTGGTGGGGGACTACAACGCGCCCCTTCTCTCCAGTTTTGGGGGTGCCGTGCAGGATGGCGGCCGTTTCTATAACTTTGCCGTGGACAATGTGGCCGGAACCTACGGCATCTACTCCTGGAATTTTGATACGTCGGCCTGGGAGGTCCGCGATGCTTGGGCGGTGGCCGATTTTGAACCTTCTTACTTCATGATCGACTCGGACTCCGCCGATGCCTACGTCTCTGCAAACGGCGGCTGGTATGCGACGGTCTGGCGGGTGATCGCGGGCAGCGGCTACAGTGCCGACCTCTACAGCACCAACGGCACCGAAGAGCACCGCCCCTTTAACGGAATTGTTCCCATCTACGAGTGATCTATGCAGCGCGGTACACGGGGAATGGTAGCCATTACCGCCTTTATTCTGGCGCTCAGTCTGGGCGTCTGGCCCTTTTTTGATCCCATCGAGTTTTTTGTGCGCGATACCTCCAACCGGGTGGAACAGTGGATCTGGCAGCCCTGATCCAGCCGCCCTTGGGGCCCCGCGATTTGGCCCTCGCGGTGCTTTTGGTGGCGTCGGTGATCACGGATCTGCGTTCACAAAAAATATATAATGTGTTGACCTTCCCGATGACCTTGCTGGGTATCGCCTCGGCCATCCCACTCTGTACTTCGCCGTGGGCGGGTCTGGCGGGGGCCGGGATCGCCCTTTTAAGCTCCTTGCCCGCCGAAATTTTCAAGGCCATGCGGATGGGGGATGTGAAGCTGCTGATGGCGGTGGGCGCCTTGACGGGGCCGGACATGGCGCTTCGGGCTGTCCTCTTTTCGTTGGCGATGAACCTGGTCTATGGGCTCGCCATTCTGGCCTATAAGGGGCGTATCCGCCGCCTGACTCAGTTTCTGGGGCCGGGCGAAAAACCGGAGCCGACCGTGGTGGCCTATGCGCCGGCCATCGTCATGGCGGTGTTGTTGGTGCGCCTCCAGCCCTGGCCGACTCTTATCTCGTTTTGATATATATCGAATCGAGCTATGTGGGGGAGGAGGCGGCCTGAAGGCGGGTCTTTTCGATGTGCTCGGGGCTCAATTGGTACCAGTTGATCCCGCCACAGTCTTTGCAGGGCCCCGAAAACCGACCGGCCAGCTGCGCCATCCGGTGGGCGTTGGCCTCTTTTCCCTCCCACAGGCTCCGAAAGGATTTTTCCCGCAGCGAGCCCAGTCGCAGCCCACCCTGCATGTCGGCACAGCACATTTGAAGGCTTCCATCCTGTCGAATTACGGGAGTCAGCCACAGGCCCGGACAGGCACTTCTCCCTGTGTGGGCATCATCCTGCTGCCAGGGGCGCCGCTCCCAGGTCCGCACCGCAAAGCCCTCCTCCTCCACCGGCCGGATTTTTGCCGTCTCCATCGCCCGCTCATAGAGAAGGTCGGCGTCTGCCTGGCCTTTTGCCCCTCCGCTCACCGACAGCCGCTTGTAGAGCAGCTCAAAGTGCCCCCCCTTCCGCCCGTGGCAGGCCCAGGCATCCCGCCAGTAGTCATGGAAGGCCCGCAGCTCCTCCTTATTTTGTTCCTGAACGACAAATTGGATCTGGAGATGAAGATTTTCGCTGTGCCGACGCAGCGCCAGCAGGTGCCGGATATGCCGCCGCACCTTCAGGAGAAAATCTCGGCCTTTTACCTGCCGATACACCTCCGGGCTCTGGGCATCCACCGTAAAAACCACTAAAAGCGGCAACGCCGCCGCCTTCTCCTCCACCAGCCGCTCCATCCGCCGTGGATCCAGCAGGATCCCATTGGTGTCAAAGCGCAGGTAGCCCAGGTTTTTCGTCAAAATGTTCCCGGTCAGGCCCACCATCCGCTCCAGATCCGGGTGCAGGCTGGGGTCCCCCAGCCACTGCAGGATCAGGTGGTCGAAGTGGCAGTCCTCCTCCGCAAGTCCCTCAATAATGTGCTGGTAGAGAGAGAGGGGAAGGTAGCCCTTCGGAATCCCATGGACGGTCTCCCATCGATCCGCGTGCGGCGCACACATGCGACAGGAGAGGTTGCAGTGATCGGTGGGCTCGATCTGCAGAACGCCAAGGCCGGTGGGGGTCACACACGCAGGATAACTCAGGCGGCGGCCGGGCGCAGAACGTGTTAGCGGGCTAGCTGGAGGTTGCGCATGCGCTTCGGGATCCTTCTGGCGGCCCTGCTTGGTGGTTGTAACAACCCCTGTCAGCAGCTTTGCCTGGAGATCGCCGACTATGCGTCGGAGTGTGGCTATACGGTCAGCGCCGATGACCTCTCCGAGTGCCGCAGTGCCTACGCCGGCACCGATCAGGGCGAGGCCTGCGCCACTTCGCTGGATGCCGATGTCCGCGAGTGGTGGACCTGCGACGACGTGGCTGAGAACTTTCAAAAATCCCAATAGCGACGGTGCTTTCAGCAGAACTCCGCGCCCGCTTCCAAAACTGGCTTCTGGCCGAGCGGGGCGCCTCATCGCATACCTTGCGCGCCTATGGCACCGAGCTGGCGGGCCTGGAGGCCTTTTTAGCGCCCCGGAGCCTCACCGAGGCCACGCTGCTTGATCTCCGTGGCTACCTGGCCCGCCGTGCCACCGAGCAGACGGCCTCCACCGTGGCCCGTCGTATCGCCTCCCTCCGCACCTTTTATCGCTGGACCCTCCGGGCGGGGCTTCTGGTGGAGCGCCCGGCGGAGCGCCTCCAGACGCCCCGGGTGCGGCGCCCCCTCCCGCGGGTACTGGAGGTGGAGGAGGCCTCCACCCTGGTCGAGCAGCCCATTGGCCAGGGGGAGCGGGCGGCCCGCAACGCGGCGATCCTGGAGCTGGGCTATGGCTGCGGCCTGCGTGTTTCCGAGCTTTCCAGCTTGGATCTGGCCGATGTGGATATGGCTGAGGGGCTGGTCAAGGTGCAAAAGGGCAAGGGCAACAAAGCCCGCCTTGTCCCCCTTGGGCCACCGGCGCGGGATGCGGTACGGGTGTACCTGGGGTTTCGGGGAGGACAGCCGGGTGCCCTCTTCTTGAATCCCCAGGGGAAAAGGCTGGGAACCCGTGGATTGTACGACGTGGTGCGCAACAGCGGTGTGAACAACGGCCTCGCCGGGGTCCACCCCCATGCCCTCCGCCACTCTTTTGCGACCCATCTGTTGGCCAACGGCGCGGATATCCGCTCGATCCAGGAGATGCTGGGCCACGAAAGTCTTTCCACGACCCAGCGCTATACACAGGTGGATATTGAGCAGCTTCGGGATGCCCATCGGAAGGCGCATCCACACGGATAGCCGGGTCACAGCCCGGAAACGATCCAGGTGTAGCTGACGCTGTCGGCGGAGATGGTCTTTTCGAACTGCATCCGTCGCACCACGTTCAGCACGCAACTTTGCAGGTCGGCGCTGCCGTTTCCGCTCAGTTTTGCGCCGCCCACCCGTCCGTCCTGGATCATCCAGGTGGCCGAAAGGCGTGCTTTCAGGTTGGGATCCTCCTTCAGCGCCGTCGAAGTGCAGGCCTCCACCCCGCTCCCGTACTTTTTGATCACCGCCAGCACCTTGGCGGCGTCGCTGCCCATGTCGGCCTTGATCGTCTCTTCTTCCTCGGCGTCGGCGACCACGCGGCTGGGGATCTTCACGTCCAGGCCACCCTGTTTGGGGCCGTTGGGATTTCCGAGCTTGGGAAGATGAATATCGACCACGGGCGCATCGGGGTCCAGCTCCTTGCCCTGCCGGAAGCCGCCCGGCCCCCCGCCGGAGCCCAGGGGGTTGAAGTCGGGCATGGCGGGCGCGGAGTCGTCTCCGCTGGGGTTCAGAAGGCTGCCCAATTGTAGGCCCGCTACCAGGTCTTCTGGGCGCGCCGAAGGTTGAGGAGGGCCGTTGCGGCCCTGGCCGGCCTTGGCAACGGGGCCTGTGGAGGGGGAGACTTTTTTGTCCTCCTTCAGGTCCTTGATCTCCACTTTGGGAGCCTCCACCCGTGGAATGCTGGCCACATCCACATAGGCAAACACCTCTTCCGGGCTCAGCTCCTGCTCCATCGGCGGTAGGGTCTGCATCCAGGTGACAAAGGCCATGGCGGCCAGCCCAAAACCACCGACCATCCCGTTGAAGACCGATTCCTCCTCCTCCCTCCACCAGCCCGGCGTTACGATGGCCTGGGCGGCGAGCACCTGGAAGAGCAGCGTGCCCTCGGGCAGCACCACCTTTCCCCGGGCGCCGACAGGCAGGGGGAGAGGCTGGGGGGAAAGCTCCAGGTTTTGGCCATTGACCTGGATTTTTCCGCTCTGGCTGGTACTCGGGAGCAGGCGGTAGCTGCCCTGCTCCAATTTCAGCAGCTCCCGGCCGGCGACGGGAGTCTTCCAGAAGCGCCAACCGCGCCCTTGTCCAGCTTGAATGCCGTGGTTGTCTACCCGCAGGCTGCTCCCATCCTCGATCAGCAGCTCCTGCACCAGCTTTCCCTGGACCACCCAGCCCACCCGCAGGATGGGGGTGCTCTTTGAAGACTGTGACGTTGCCATTTGACCTCCTCTTGGATCAGTATCGGCCCGATCCGGCGCCTGTCCTGTCAAGGGATGGAGGTAAATTTGTGGCCTTCTCCTTTGCATCTTGTAGACGGCTGGTTGACGTCTGTCTGCGGTCGCTGACAGCGAATTTACGATCTCCGCGTGTAAGTCATCGGCTTGCTCAGGCCTTGACCGGCCCTTGGCAAGGGGGCCTGCGGAGGGGGGAGCAACACGATAGAGGAGGGCCGGGGAGTCGAAGATGTGGCGTTTTTTGAAGGACTGGGGGGTGTCGCTCGCGGTGGGGGTGGCGGTCTTTTTTGCGGTGCAGTGGTCCAGCGCGCCGAAATCTTCGGGGGTGGCGCCTGATTTTCAGCTTGTGAACGTGGCGGGAGGGGTGGAGGCCCTCTCCGCCCACGAAGGGAAGGTGGTGGTGCTCAACTTCTGGGGGAGCTGGTGCCCGCCCTGCCGTGCGGAAATCCCTGAATTTGCAGAGTGGCACGCCCAGAATCCTGATGTTCCCCTGATAGGAATTGCCGTGCGCTCCGGCACGGCGGAGCAGGTGGCCGAGAAGGCGAAAATTCTCGGGGTGAACTACACCGTTCTGGTGGGAGATGATCAGGTTGTCGATGACTATAATATCTCGGTCTACCCGACGACGGTGATTGTGCGTCCCGACGGGAAAATCGGCTCGGTGACCTCCGGCACCATGGGCCGCCGTGAGCTGGAGGCCGCTGTGCGCCAGGTGCAGCAGGGGGGCTGATGGAGCTGCGCGCTTTTGCCGAGCGGGTGCTTTGGGGGGAGTCGCTCGACGAAAAACTTTGGGAGGTGGAGGCTTTTTCGGACGTGGATCCGGGGCCGGTGCAGGCGCTGCGCCTGCCGGGGCGCCCGCCGGCGCTGCGTCTGGACCTGCGCGAGGGGCGCGCCCGCCAACCCCTTCCCGGCCAGGACCTTTTTGTAAAGGACGAGCGTGCGCGGGGCCTTCTGCTGCACAGCTTTGCCAACCACGAGCTTCTGGCGATGGAGCTGATGGCTTTGGCGCTCCTGCGTTTTCCAGATGCTCCGCCCGCTTTCCGGCGTGGCCTCGCCCAGACCCTGCAAGAGGAGCAGCTCCACTTCCGTCTCTACCTGGGCCGGATGCAGAAATTGGGCGTTCAATTTGGAGAAGTGGCGGTCAACGACTTCTTCTGGCGCTGTGTGGCGGACATGGCGGCGCCTGTAGACTTTGTCCGGCGAATGTCCTTGGTTTTTGAACAGGCCAACCTGGATTTTGCGAGGCACTACCGGGATCGTTTTGCGGAGGCGGGCGATCCGGAGACGGCGGCCATCCTCCACAAAGTGTTAGAGGACGAGGAGGGCCATGTGCGCCTGGGTCTGCACTGGTTCCGTGCCTGGAAACCCCCGGGCCGGAGCGACTGGGACTTTTTTGTAGAGGGCCTGGAGGAGCCGCTGGGGCCGAGTCGTGCGAAGGGGCCGATTTTTCAAGCGGATCTGCGGAAAAAATTGGGCTTTGACGAAGAGTTCATCGAAAAACTCTCGCTCTGGGCACGCTCGCGGGGAAGGCCGCCCTTGGTGTGGACGATGAATGCCAGCGCCGAGTCGCAGGTGGCGCGGGATGCACCGGGCTACACGCCGCCGCGTCAGATCCAGGAATTGGAAGAAGATCTGGGGGGGCAGCTCCTTTTTCTGGCGGCGCGGGAGGATGTGGTGCTGCTGCCCCAGGCTCCTTCGCTGGCCTGGCTCCGCAGTCTTCGGGATGCAAATGTTCCGCTTCCCGAGACGATTTCGTCTCTATCCGAGCTGGAGGGTCGAAAGCTGGCCGGTCTCTCTCCCTGGGGCCAGTCGCCGGACATGGCGCGGTTGCAGGAGCGGCTGGCCCCGGCCTGTGTCGGGACCCCACCGGCAGCCTGGGGGCGGGGCTGGCGCGAGGCCTATGGCAAGGATCTATCTGTCGAACTACGCCGCCGCCTCCCCCCCGAAGATTGGCTGGCGCCGCCCTGGGGTCAGGTCTGCCGCGACCTTGCCGAACTGGCGGCCTGCCGTACAGGCGCTGAGGAAGTTTTTGTAAAGGCGCGCTTCAAGAGCAGCGGGCGCGATGCCCTGCGGCTGCTTCCAGGGCAGGTGCTGACAGAGGGCCAGCAGCGTTGGTTGGAGCGCCTTTTTCGGGAGCAGGGCGCCGTGATCGTGGAGCCCTGGTGCAGGCGGCGTCTGGACCTCTCCTTCCACTATGATCTGGGCGAGCGCGCCGCATTCCAGGGGATCTGCCGCTTTTTTACGAGCGAGGATGGGCGCTTCCTCGGGGCCACGGTCGGCCCCTGGCAGGAGGGCATCGATCCGGATCTGCGCCGTTTTCTCCATGGCGAAGGCAAAGATCCCCGACGGATGCGTCGGATTGCGGAGGAGCTTGGGAAGTTGTTGGAGGAGGTGCTGCTTCCCCGTGGGGTACGCGGTCCCGTAGGCGTGGATGCTTTTGTGTACGAAGCTCCCGATGGCCTGCGACTGCAGCCCCTTTTGGAAATCAACCCGCGCTGGACCATGGGGCGGCTGGCCCTACGTTTGGGGAGTCGTGTTCACCCCGGCTCCCATGCGCGCCTGGAGCTGGAGATGGTAAAAGACCAGCCTCCTCCTCCACAGATGCTCCTTCGGGATGGCCTCTGGGAACAAGGTGTAATCTATACTACAGACTACGAAAAATGCCGACGGATCCTGGGGAAGGTGCGGGTGGAGCGGCGAGGCTGAAAAAGAAAGAAGCCCGGGAAATTTCCCAGGCTTCGTTGGCCAAGGCCACTCAGGAAAGGGCCTTCGCGCGGAAGCCTCAGTGGCGCAAAGAGCCGCCGCCTTCCTTCTTCTTCTCGCCGCCGCCATTGCCACCGTTCCCGCCGCCGCTGGGGCCGCCGGAGGGCTTCAGGGAGCCGCCGCCGCCACCGCCGGCGTTGTCGCCGCGCAGGGAGGAACCGCCGCCGCCACCGCCGGCGTTGTCGCCGCGCAGGGAGGAACCGCCACCGCCGCCGCCGTCGCTGTTCGGCCGCGCGGCAGGCTTCACTTCTTCCACCTTGGGCTCTTCCTTCTTCACTTCGGTGGTGGTGGTCGTCGTCGCCGTGGTGGTGGTGGTCGTGGTGGCGGGGGCAGGGACCACGGCCGCGCCGGTGTTGCAGACCGGCGGGATCTGCATGTTGGCGCAGGAAGATTCCAGGGCGGCCTTGGAGGCGGGGTTGGCCGCAGCCTGCTCCCAGGCACTGCGGGTGGTCTTCAGGCTTTCTTGCATGCCCGGACGAACCGCTTCGGGAAGGTTGGGGATGCAGGCCTCGAAGTCCTTGAGGTACTTGTCGCAGGAGGCCACGCCGATGGAGCCGCCGCCCGCGGGAGGGGGAGCCACTTCGGTGGGGGGAGGGGGCGGAGGAGGGGGCGTCTCGGTGGAGGGGGTGCCCCCGCCGGTGCAGGCCAGACCAAACACCAGCCCAAGGCCGGCAACAACAGTCAAAGGAGACGAGAACAGATTTTTCATTTTCCTCTCAGGAGTGGAGACGCAGCGCCGCACTAGCCCGAAGCTGCTCACTCAGCCATAGCTCAGCCGCAAATTTCGGACGTGCTGCCGCTTTCCGGCTCCCCCGGTTTCCCCGCGGCCCATTTCCTGCTATCGTAGCGCTGGTCTTCGGAGCACCGATGCGACGGTTTTTTCCTGTTCTCTCCTGTATGCTCTTCTCCACTCCGGCTTGGGGCTACGGCGAGCGGGTACACTCCATCCTTACCCATGAAGCGTTGGCCGCACAGGGCTTTTCGCTTCCTTCCGATATTACTGCAGAAGATCTGACTGTGGTGCGTAGCCTCGTGGATGCCTACGGTCGCAGCCACCCCGATGCGGCCATCCAGGCTGAGTGGCTCCGTCGCTACCCCACGCCTGAGTCCTTTGACGCCTGGTCCTTCAAAGAGTTTTTGCTCTTTGGTGCTGGATCGACGGTGAGCGGCATCGACAAATTTGATGCGATGGGCGGCAGCCAGCTCGACCTGCTCTTTCAGGCGGCGCGCCAGCCCGACGACGATTTTCGGAACCGTGACCGCTTGGCCTACGATGCCAACCGCCAGCCGCTCAAGGGGCCCGCTGGCAAAGATGTCCCGGCAGATCCAGCTCTTTTAAACATGGGGAAGCTGGGGGCGCTCTCCAGCCAGGCCCATGCGCACTATGGGCTGGCCCAGGTGGAATTCAGCTCGGATGCGGAAGTTTTGAAGGCGGATCCCAAAAGGTTTGCGGTGGCAGCAGGCTATGCGCCCGGCCCGATTCTGACCCTGGCGGCGGAGATGAACCAGATCCACACGGATCTGGGCTTGATCGCGGCACTTTCCGATTCGCCTCATGCGGACAGCCTGCAGTGGCAGTACACCGGCAACGGCTTCCACTACCTGGAGGATGTCGGCAACCAGATCCACACGGTACAGGTAGGGCTCTACGACTTCTTCTTTGATGCTTTCCTTCAGCGTACCTGGATGTCCTTCAAGACCGGTGGCGGCTATTGCGGCGAGCTGCGCACGCTGGCCTCCATCGGCATCGACATCCTGACCAACCACCACACCATCTCGGAGATGCTTACCGAAAAAAGGCTGGTGGAAGCCTATGAAGGCAAAGACTCTCCGATTGGGAAGCGCCTTTTGACTGCGGCGGGGGCCGAAGATCCCGTTTTTGCCGCCGCTCTGGATACCGAGCTGGCAAAACTGGGGAGCAACCCGGAGAAAGAGGAGTATGGCATCGCCATCACCCGGACCCTGATCAACACCTCCGCCGAAGAAGGCGACGATGTGTATCGGGCAACGCGGGGAATTGCACTTTCCAAGTGGCGGCAAGCCGGGGTGCTCTACGATTGGACCAAGGAGGATGCCGATGGGGCGGTGCATCCGCCCGATGCCAAAAACCAGCCCTTGTACGACGAATTCTGGTCCCTTCAGGAGCGTGCTTTTGCGCGGGCCAGTACGGCGGTGCGCCGGATGGTGCAGCTCCAGAAAAAAGCCGTGGGCGAAGCGACCGATCCGGCGGCAAAGCTGGAGCTTCGCAACCATGTCCTGGATCGGCTGATCCGTCGGCAGTTGAAGATGATGGCGGAGGGAGAGGCGCGTCGGAACAGCTATTTGAGTATGCCGGTGACTCAGGCCTCTACACCGGAGCGGATGCCGGCGATGTTGGCAGGGCAGGTGGCGGTCCCCGCCGCTTTTGCGGGTCTTTGGATGATCCTGCGCAAGCGGGCATGAAGCTCTGGCTGTTTTTGTTGGGAGCCTGCCAACCGGTGGGCGGAAAGGAGTCGGCGGAACCGTCCGGCTTCTGTACGGATCCCATGGAGGGTATCGCGCGCTTTCAGGAAGAGGGCGCGACGCGCGGGCTGGACATCCTCACCGGCTTTGAAGGGGCACCTTCCGGCAGTCCGGGCACGGTGATTCTCGGCGATCTGGACGGGGACCAGGACCTGGACCTGATCCTCAACAGCGCGGGCGAACAGCCAAAAATTTTTGAAAATGATGGAGATGCGCTCTTTACAGAAGTGGCATGGACGGGGATCTCCTTGGCCTCGATGGTGGCGGCCGATCTGACCGGGGATGGGCTGCCCGACCTGCTCCTGGCCGGGGGTGGTTTTTTGTTTTTGGTGGAGAACCTGGGAGCCATGAAATTCGCCGCTCCCACCAAGCTCTACAAGGTTTCGATGCCCTATTCCAACCCAGGTACCCTCGCCTTGGGGGATGTGGACGGCGATCTGGACCTGGATCTATTTATCGGGGGGTTGGAGTACTACACCGATCCCTGCCAGACCAACAATAGCTGCCCCGACAACCCACCCAACCCCGGCAGTCCGCAGACGCTGCTGCGGAATGACAACAACCAGTTTACGGTTTGGCAGGAGCTGTACCCCGACGGCATGCCCGGCTACTCGGTGGCCGTCAGCTTCACCGACCGGGACAACGACGGCGACCAGGACATTCTTGTTCTGCAGGATCAGGGCGCAAATGGCCGCCTGGAACCGCCCCCTTCTGCCTTTTATCGCAACGACGGCCTGGATGATCAGGGCAGTCCCATCCTGGAAAACGACGCAGCGCGCATCCACTCGGACATCGAGATCTCCGGGATGGGGATCGCCAACTACGACTTCAACGAAGATGGCTACCTGGACTATTGTATGAGCGATACTGGGCCAATTCACTGCCTGGTCAGTGATCAACGGGGGGGCTATTTCGACGGCGGAATTGCCCTGGGGCTGGTGCCCACCGGGGTGGATCCCGAGGCCTGGTCGGCCTGGTCGGTGGAGCTGGAAGATTTGGACAACGACGGGATCGTGGATGCGGCGGCGGCGGCGGGGCGGCCGACGGGTTCAATGGTGGAGGGGGCCAGCTACGGGGATGCGATGTGGTGGGGTCAGCCTTCCGGCGCCTTCGAAAATGTCTCCGATCGGACCGGCTTCAACGCGCCCGAAAACCACTTCGGGATGGCGGCGGGGGACCTGAACGGCGACGGCTACCTGGAGCTGGTGCTGGGTACCGAGTACGGTCGGCCGCAGCTTTGGATGAATTCCTGCGGTACCAATAGCTGGTTGGAGCTGGATTTTGTGGGGAGCCCGGAAAATCGCGAGGCTTTTGGGACGCAGGTAGTCGTAGAAGCCGGCGGTCATCGCTATTTCCGGGAGCTTATGAACATGCGCTCTACCGGACAGTCTGCCTCCCGCCTCCATTTTGGGCTGGGAACCACGGAGGTGGTGGACCGGATCGAGGTGCGCTGGCCCGATGGCAGCCAGACGGAGCTGCAGGATGTGGCGGCGCGGCAGCTGCTGGTGGTGGAGCGGGACTGAGGTGTTTCCAATTGGAAACAGCGTGGCGGCGAAACGGGTTGAGTGTCCCAGCCCACCAATTTCAACCCCTACGGTCCCCCGGCATCCCAGACCTGGCGCCGGCCTCTCCAGACTGG
>CAITDR010000189.1 GCA_903891165.1 uncultured Pseudomonadota bacterium | reverse complement strand
TTTCCGGTTCCAGCCAGACCGCTACCTCAAAATAATACCTGTTGAACTTTAGAATTATCGACACGTGCTGCGCCGCCGGTGGCCTTCCAGTGGACACTTCCTTCCACCACCTCCTCCTCGACCCAGCCCTGCCGAAGCTGGAAAAGGGCGATATCCGCCCGCACCCGCGCGCTGCCACGGTCAGCATAGCTCAACAGTCGCGCCCGACTCCGCTGGTTCCACTGCTTGAACAGCAGGCTGAGACCGACTCGGGCGCTGCCTTGGACTGGATCATAGGCCAGCGGGCGGATGACCGTCGCCCACTCCTGGTAGTGATGGTCATCGTCCAGGTCCATAAAGATCCCACGAAAGGCGGTAAAGGCCTGCGAAAAGTTGTCTGGCTCTCCTTGGATAGTACCTGCCCGTACAAAGGACGAGGACTCCAGCTCTGCCCCTTTCTTCCCAACCCAGGAATAGTCACTGTCCATGGTGGTGGTCTGTACCCGCACTTGGTCATCGGCCGCCAACAGGGTCCACATCACCGCCACATCGTAGTCCACAGCCCGATCAAAAATGTCACATTCGGCAGAGTCACAGTCTAAACGAAGGCTGAGATCTACATCAAAAGCAACCTCCTCCCCCACATAGCGTACCTCTCCTACAGAGATCCCCAAGCCGGAGAGCTTGTCCGGATCCCGGGAAGAGCGTAGATCAAAGCCTCCTAAAACCACATGAAGCTGCTGCCGATCCTGAAGGAGCCCCGCCGCCCGCACCCGCTGGGTGTAGCTCCGATGGAGTGTCCGCCCCTCCCCCCGCGGATCCTGCACATGGATGGCCGTCGATCCCTGGAGGAAGCCCACCCCAGGCGCATCCACCAACAGCAGCCGGGAGCGATAGTCGGCCACATCAGAGCCGGAGCCCGTCGCCGCACGCTCAGAAACCTCCCCTGAAAAGAGGGCCGGAGGACTCAGGAAGGACGCGGCGAGCAGACCAAACAACACGCTGCACTCCAGAACACATTCAGTATCCAAGCAAGAATCGTGCCAAGTTCGCCATCCCCTATCAACCTTCCTTTTCCTCTCCTTTCTCCCGTTGCACCCCCGTGATACACAGCTTTTCCGTGAGGCACCGCGGAGGGCACTCAAAGACGGCGCATCTGGTCCAGCTCCCGCTCCACCGTTTCGAGCCACAAGTCAAGTTCTTCCTTGGAAAGTACAGCGCCGTTGGCAATGGCGGACAGGCTCCCCTGCCCTTGGACACTGCGCAGCCAGCCCAGGACCGCCGGCCCACCCCGGATCGCCGAAGCCGCCGACCAAAGCGCCAGAATCCGATGCCCCCCCAAGGTGATCGAGCCGGACCAGGCCCCGCCGTTGCTTACCTGGGTGACGGCGCCGGTCCCGCCCGTGGTCCGCAGCGAGATCCCCCGCTGCTGAAGCCACTCATCTGGATGAAGGCCCTCAAAAACCGCATGGACCAGCAAGGGCACACGCCAGCGCAACTGACGCTGCACACGCTCATGCGACTCACGGGCCCGTGCCCAGGGATCTTCCGGCACCCGAGGGCCGGGGATCGCCTCCGCACCACTGGCATACATCCCCACGGCAGCCGCCCCTGGCAAAAGTGGACGAAGGTGACGGCAAACGTGCTGAAAATAGTGTCGGCGGCGTCTTATCGGGCATAAGGCTACGCCCTTGAAAAGGTGAGTTCCGCTGGTGGGCATCGATCCGGTGGGCCCAGGCCAGACGAAGGGCCGGGCGGGTCACCCGGGTCCAAGCAGGGAGGCCGGCCAGCTCCAAAGGGGTGGGAGGATGCGGAAGACTGGGGCCCATGGGCTCCTCCAGCGCGATAAGAAGCTCCCGAAGCAGCATCGCCAGGGAAGGACCATCCACAAGCGCATGGTGCACCGCAAACAGGAGGAAGTTGCTCTTTGGCCCCCGGCGCAGCTCCACCCGCCAGGCAGGTCGCGGTCCACCCAAGGGGCAGGAGAGGAGGAAGGAAGCAGCTTCCTCCCATGTACCTTCGCCCACAAAAAGCGGCAGCGGCTGTGGTGGGGCGGGATCCACGGTGTAGCCATCGGCAAGGACGCCCGAAAAACGGGTGCGCAGAACCGGATATTTCACCGCGATCTTGTAGAGGGCAACCCGGAGCGGCTGCTCTTGAAGCTGCCCGGACAGCTCGGCAACCAGCAAATCCGTGTAGTTCAGGCCTCCCAGGGCAAGCTGAGCCCGGCTCAGGCCTTGGAAAGAGTACGCTTCCTGGCTGTTAAAGTCGACTTCCGGATCGGAATGGATAGGGCTGTAGGACACGCGGCCTCCGTCCACCGGCATGCAAGAATCGTACCAAACACGGAACATAGGAAAAAGGCAGATTTTGTCGGAGAAGGTGTGGACGGTGACCAGGATATCGCGGGAATTCTGTGGGGGTGCGGTCACCGGTGGCGGTATCGGCGAGACCGACCCCGGTCGCCCGGTGTTCCCTCGTCCCCGCCATCCCCCCGGTAAAAATCCCAAAAGCCCCCCCTCCCCAGTGGCGCCTTCCCTCAGACCGGGGCAGAATGGCGCCGTGGAGACCCCCATGCGCTTGTTCGCCCTGATCCTCTTGGCCGCCTGCACCAGCCCAGACCCCAAAGAATCAAAAGAATCGTCGGGAGACTCCACAGCCGTCGATGTGGATTCCGACGGCTTTGTGGTCGGAGAAGACTGCGACGATGGCAACGCGGCTATCAATCCGGGGGCGAAGGAGAGCTGCGACGGGATAGACAACAACTGTGATGAGTTGATCGATGATTCCTCCTCCATCGACCAGCCCCTTTGGTATGGCGATGACGACGGCGATGGCTACGGCGCCGACGCCACCTCCACCTCGGCCTGCACCCAACCCGCCGGCTATGTGGCCACCGGGGGCGACTGCAACGACAACGACCCGCTCTACCACCCCGGCGCCGACGAGAGCTGCGAGAGTGCGGAAGACTATAACTGCGACGGGTCGGTCGAATACGCCGATGCCGATGCCGACGGCTTCCCTGCCTGTCTGGACTGCAACGACGGCGACCCCGGCATCCACGAAGGGGCCGCGGAGCGCTGCGATGGTCTCGATCAGGACTGCGATGGGGTCATCGACGAAGACGCGGTAGACGCCACCGCCTGGTACCAGGACAGTGATGCCGACAGCCATGGTGATGCCTCTGTTTCTCAGACCGCCTGCGAGGCACCCGCCGGTTTTGTGGCATCTTCCGATGACTGCAACGATGCCGATGCGGCTTTTTATCCAGGCGCTACCGAGACCTGCGAGGATCCGCAGGACTATAACTGTGATGGCTCCGTTGGGGGAGCGGACAACGATGGTGATGGCTTTTTGGCCTGCCTGGAATGTGATGACGGTGACGCCGCCATCAACCCCTCCGCAGAAGAAATCTGCGACGGCCTGGACAATAACTGCGACGGCGCCATCGACGACAACAGCGGCGGGGCCTCCACCTGGTACGTCGACGCCGACCTCGACGGCTACGGCGACCCGTCCGCCTCCCTGTCCGCCTGTACCCAGCCCGCCGGCTATGTAGCCGACAATACTGATTGTAACGATCAGGATGCGGCCTACAACCCCGGTGCCGCCGAGGCCGACTGCACCGATCCCAACGACTATAACTGTGATGGAAGCTCTGGTTTCTCGGATACCGACGGCGACGGCTTCCCCGCCTGTGAAGACTGCGACGATACCCGCGCCGAGGTCAACCCGGACGGCATCGAGCTCTGCAATGGTCTGGACGACAACTGCGATGGCAGCACCGATGATTCTTCGGCGACGGATGCCCAGATCTGGTACATCGACGCCGACGCCGACAACTTCGGTCTGGACGGCATCTCCCAGCTCGCCTGCACCGCCCCCACTGGCTATGTAGCCGACAATACCGATTGCTCCGACAGCGACGCAGGCAGCTACCCCGGCGCCACCGAATTCTGCGATGGCGTGGACAACAATTGCGACGGCACCGTGGACGAGGACAGTGCTGCGGATGCCTTGGAGTGGTACCAGGACAGCGACGCCGACGGCTTCGGGGATGCCACCACCACCACCTTCTCCTGCTCCCAGCCCACCGGCTTTGTGCCCGATGCCACCGACTGTGATGACAGCGTAGATACTACCTATCCGGGTGCCACCGAGTATTGCAACGGAGACGACGACAACTGCGACGGGGTCGTGGATGAAGACAGCGCCGCCGATGCCCCCACCTGGTACCGCGACGCCGACGTGGATGGCTACGGCGCCCCCTCCCTCTCCCGGAATGCCTGCTTCCAACCTATCGGCTACGTCAGCGATGACACCGACTGCAACGATGCCGCCCAGGGTGTAAACCCCGGCGAGATCGAGATCTGCGACAGCGGCAACGTGGACGAGGACTGCAACGGCCTCTCGGACGACGGAGATGTGGGCGTAGATGGTGGCACCTTTACAGAATTCTATGAGGACGCTGACGGCGACAGCTACGGCAGCATCCCCGGCGGCTTCTGTGACCTGCCCGCCGGCTACGTCACCAACAGCACCGACTGCGACGACGGCGACGCCGCCATCAACCCCGCCGCCACCGAAATCTGCGACAGCGGCAACGTGGACGAGGACTGCGACGGCTCGGCGGACGACAACGACAGCTCGGTGGATGCCTCCACCTTCGACACCTGGTACCAGGACAGCGATGCCGACACCTACGGCAACCTCCAGAGCACCCTGGACCGCTGCGACCTCCCCTCCGGCTACGTCGCCGACAGCCGCGACTGCAACGACGGGGATGCGTCGATCAACCCGTCCGCAACCGAAATCTGCGACAGCAGCAACGTTGATGAGGACTGTGATGGTCTCTCCGACGACGCCGACTCTTCGGTTAGCTCCGCTACAAAATCCACCTGGTACCAGGACAGCGACGCCGACACCTACGGCAACCTCCAGGCGACGATTGCCCGCTGCGATCTTCCCTCCGGCTACGTCGCCAACAGCACCGACTGCAACGACACAAACGCCGCCATCAACCCGGCCGCCACCGAAATCTGCGACAGCAGCAACGTGGACGAGGACTGCGATGGTGTGGCCGACGACTCCGACAGCTCGGTGAGCGCCGCAACAAAAAGCTCCTGGTACCAGGACAGCGATGGCGACAGCTACGGCAACCTCTCCATCAGCCTCTCCCGCTGTGACCAGCCCGCCGGCTATGTCTCCTCCTCCACCGACTGCAACGACTCCAGCGCCGTGATCTCGCCAGCGGCCACAGAAATCTGTGACAGCGGAAATGTAGATGAAGACTGTGACGGTGTGGCCGATGACAACGACTCCTCCACCAGTGCCGCCACCAAGAGCACTTGGTATCGCGACGCGGACGGGGACACCTACGGAACCACCGCCACCACCCTCGCCCGCTGCGACCTGCCCTCCGGCTAAGTCGCCAACAGCACCGACTGCAACGACAGTGCCGCCGCCATCAACCCCGCCGCCACCGAAATCTGCGATAGCAGCAACGTGGACGAAGACTGC
>CAITDR010000188.1 GCA_903891165.1 uncultured Pseudomonadota bacterium | reverse complement strand
GTGTGGGTGGGTGGCGATGGTGAATGAGGGTTCATTCAGGGGGAGGGGAGGGGGGCGGGGGATTTTGGGGGAGGGAGAGGCGGAGGCGGCGGGTGCGGCCGATGCCCTCCAGGATCTGCCGGGCCTGCTCCGGGTAGTCTTCTTCGGGGTACAGCTTCAGTGCGGTGTTCAGGTTTTCTTCGGCATGCTCCAGCAGCTCAGACCGGGGAGGGGGAGGTTTTTCGGGCTCAGTTTCTGGATTTTCGGCGAGGTGGAGTTGGGCGAGGCCGAGGAGGCGGTGGAATTCGGCGCGGGTGGGGGCGGGGACGGTTTCGGGAGGGATGTAGTCGCCAAGAACCTCACAAATTTCGCCCCAACGATCCTCTTCTCTCAGGATCTCACTCATCCGCACGCAAAGTTTTGTATATGCAGCATGAGATCTGAGAACCTCTATGGGAGGGAGGCCAGGCTGGTTGTGAGCGTCAAGTACCAGACTCTCAGCTTCACCCAACAATGCCGAAATTCTGTCCCAATTTGGCGTAGCAGGATCGTTGATTGTTTGGCTCTCGACGTACTCCATCAATGCCAAATGTGAATTCAACAAGGACTTGTGATACCAATGACGCGGTGGCTCCTTTTCCATGCGTCGAAGAATGTGAATAGCCTTGTCGGGCGCACCGTCGCGGTGGTACACTTCCGCAAGGCACAATGTAGCAAACTCACTCCGATAACGTTGTTTTTTTATGTCTGGCAGATCCAGATAGCGCTCCAATAGTCCGGCGGGGGCACCGTCTCGATCCATAAGAGTCTGAACGATTTGAATCGCCGCATCATGTCGCTGCCAGGAGTCTGGATATTGCTCCCAGAACCCAATAAATATATCCGCCAGCCAGACGGCTGCAGGTTGCCATCGCCTATAGGCCGATCGATCCCTCATCCATTTATGGATGAGCCTTGGTAGCAAAAAAAACACCCCGCCTTGCCGTCCGCGGGCAAACTCCCCAATAACCGAGGTAGCCAACCCAGATGGCACCACGATAGCGTCGTCGTCGGGCAGCACCAAGCCCGCATTCAACAGTTCATCAACCGCCGGCTGCAAAGCCAGACTCCTGAACACTCTTACAGCATCAGCAACTAAGACGTCCAGTTTCGGCTCCTCGGTCGGCGAAAACTCCTTCTCCTCCAACGTCTGTCGTACCAGCTCAAGGGGAAACGGGTACCCCTGCATACACACCGCCATCCCCAGAACCAACCTCGCCCCCTCCGACAAGCCCTCCCACTGCCGACGCACCCAGCTCTCCACCAGAGCATTCCCTACCTCAGTCGGCCATTTTCCAGTCTCAGTCCTCGTGCGCGCTGCCGCCTCCAAAAACTGCGGGCTCCCCCCCAGACGAGGCAGAAGAGTCCCCAGATCCGGCTCCGCCATCGCCTCTGCTCCCGCGATGGAAGCCAACAATTGGCGACTCTGCCCCTCGTCCAGCTCCCGGATCCGAAGCTGGATCGCCTCGCGACGCTGCTCCAGCAATCTCAGGGGTTTGGTGCTCAAAACGAGAATTGCCAGGGCCCCTTCGCCAGAGGGAAGCCACTTCAGCAGTTCCTCCTCTCCCTCAAAAAACTCTCCTTCAAGCACCAGTAGATAGGGACGCCGCAACAACCGACGCCGCAAACGGGATGCCCAGCCTTCGCCCACACCCACCACCCCATCGGGGGGCACCTCCAAGGCATCCGCAAGACGACGGAAGGCGGCGTCTATCCCCCCGCCCAGGCTCAACCACAGTGGATCCCGGTCCGGCAGCCCCGAGCAGAGTGCAGCCGCCACCGACCGTTTTCCCATTCCCGGCCCACCCACCAGAACGGTGTAGCTGCATCGACCTGTAGCCTGGACTACATTTTTTAGCCGGCCCAACAGCTCCTCCCGACCCACCAGGGTGGCCGGTACCCGAGGAGGCGGGAGCGGTGAGCGGCGCCAGCTGAGCCCCAGCGCCGCCTCAAGGATGGGGCGAAGGCTAGGATGCTCCAGATCCAGTAGAAGATCGGGGAGGGAGTGCTCTTTGATGGCCTCCAGGGGGCGGCGCCAGTCCAGGTGGTCGCCGTCGATACGCAAGAGCAGCCCCGCATGCAGGCATCGCTGGATCGCAAGGTCTTTGCCCAGAATACTGGCCTGCGTGCTCACCCAGCTTGCGGCGCGGGCGGGATCCAGGGCCAGCGCGACGGCCCATTCCGCAAGGAGGGGATCGGCAACGGCCAGCATTCCTTCCAGACAGCGCGCAAGGCCCGCACTGGTCACCCGCTCCGCCGGCATATCAGGGGCCTCAGCCAGACGCCGCCACACTCCTTCTACATAATTTATATATGTAAATGGTGAATCTGCAACATAGAGCCCTGCGGAGAGCACCGGCTGGCGCTCCGGGTAGAGCTGTCCAAGGGCCGCAACCAGTGGCTGGCGAAGATCCAAGAGGAGATTTTCTCCTTCTTCCATTACAAATTCTAAAAAGTCTTCCGACCTCTCTGGATCTCCAAAGCGGCCATCATCCAGCGTTTGCCAGCCGGTCAGGAGGTGGAGGAGATCGCAGAGACTCTCCAGTTCCTGCCGCGAAAAATGAGGGAAAAAACCTATTTTCTTTTCGCGCAGCCACTCCCGGTGATGCGGCCGGAGGGGAGCGAGCTGCGGCAGCAACCAGACCAGACGGAAGGCGGGCACCCTCATGGGCGGGGAGACTCGGCCTCTTTGGATAACTTCAGCCAAGCTACCAGAGGATGCAGAATTATACGAAGATCTTCTGGATTTCCTGCATCATTTGGCCGGAAGTAGCCCACCTTGGCCAAGTCCATTCGGTCGTAGGGCCGAAGCTGATAGGGTGTGGGGTCCACGGGGCATGCCCCCAGGCAACTTTCCACGTCGCTCGCCGGCATGCGCTCGGAGAGGACCACGAGCAGGCGGGCAACATGGCGCTCCTCCTTGCTCTTCAGATAGGAGTCCAGAAGCTGCCAAACCGTCGCGTTGGCGGAAGCGCCTGCATGGCCGATGCCACTCAAAATACGGAAGTAGGTCCAGGGAATCACGCTGGGAAGCTCGGGATCCAGCGGCGCAAGCAATTTCCGTGCCAATGCCTCCCAGCCCGCCCGATCCTCCTTCGAAAACAGGGGACGTTGTAGATCCAGCCAAGCATCCAGGGCGTCGATCGCAGCGGGGGGCTTGAAGGGGTGTACCGGTACCCGCCGGTAGGGTCGAAGCACATCCTCCATCATGTATTCATTTCGTAGTGAAAGCACAAAGGCGGTAGGGCGGAGGTGCTGCAGCGGTCCCAGAACTGTCCGCAGCACCTCAGCGCGCCGCTCCTGCCCCGAGCCTGCATCGGACACCAGTTCGTCGGCATCGTCCAGCACCAGAATCGTAGGGAGCTTCTTCATGCGGCAGAAGTCAAACAATTCATTCAACACATCGACCAGCACGTATGCATGGATACGTCTCCGTACTTCAACGGTGGTTTCTGTACTGCCGCCAATCTGGTGTTTTCGGACAAGCTCTCCAGCCAATTCAGCAGCAGCGCCACTCTCGGGCAACGACGGAAGAATAGCCTTCAAAGAGGCTCCGGCGGACCTTTCTCGGCTCTCCGTGCGCTGCGTGGCCGATTTTTCCGCCTGCCAGGAACCCTCATAGCGCCGAAGGTAGGCTAACGTTTCTGCGAGACTCCGAACTTTCTCCTGTAGTGCCTTAAACGGATGCTGCTCGCGTCCCAAGAGGCGGGCAAACAAGGGGATTTCGTCGCTCCGCGAGGCGACCTGTTGGTTCAGCTCGGCATGGACCGCGTCCCCCAACGGAGAAAAACTTATCGGGTAGCCAGCTTCCTGAAGATTCTGCCGAATCCGATCCGTAGCTGCCTCCAGATTCCCGACCCGCTTTCCGCTCAAATGGAGGATCAACCACCGATGTGGCTCTTCTACCGGAGTCAGCACCTCGGGGCTTAGGCTGCGCTGCCCAACCCCCAGCGGAGAGGTGGCGTCTCGGATTTCTCCGCGAATCAAGCCCAGAACCTGGAGGATGACCGAGGACTTCCCTGCTCCCATGTGCCCATGTACAACAAAGGAGACGGTGGGGACGTCCCCCCCAGCAACCACCCGGTTTCCCGCCTGAACGATCGGCTCGTAGAGCTCACGCACCGGCTCTTCCCGGTCGGCGAAGGCAAAAGCCAGCCCGGGGTGGGCGTACTCCGATACAAAAAGAAACGGCAACGTCTGCATTCGCCCTCTTTATCCCCAAACAGCCGCCTCTTCCACGGCCCATTGACAGCATCCCGCCCCCCCCTCACATCGTAATCGCCACCTTCAACACCCCATCCTTCTGCGCGCCAAAAAGCGCATAGGCGGCCTCGATGTCGTCCAGCTTGTAGTGGTGGGTCACAAGGCGGCTCAGGTCCAGGCGCCCCGAGGCAATCACCGCCATCAACCTGCGCATCCGCTCTTTTCCGCCGGGACAGAGTGTGGAGATGATGCGATGATCGCCCAGGCCGGCGGCGAAGGCGTTGACGTCGATACTGAGGTTTTTCGAGTAGACCCCGAGTGTGGAGAGGGTGCCTCCGGGTCGCAATACCTGCAGCGCCTGAGCAAAGGTTTCCGGGGTTCCAAGCGCCTCAATGGCCACATCTACGCCTCTTCCTTCGGTGAGCCTCAGGATCTCCTCCACCGGGTCCACCTTACTGCCGTCCACCTGGTGGTCCGTCCCGAAGTGCTTGGACATCGACAGCCGCGCTTCGAGGCGATCGACGCCGATAACCGTCGTCGCGCCCATCAGCCTTGCTCCGGCGGCTGCACAGAGTCCGATGGGGCCCTGAGCAAAAATGGCAACGGTATCGCCGACTTTTACCTCTCCACTCTGCGCTCCGCCCAGTCCAGTGGACAGGATGTCCGGGCACATCAGCACCTGCTCGTCGGAAAGTCCTTCGGGAATGAGCGCAAGGTTGGCCATTGCGTCGGGTACCAGCAGGTACTCGGCCTGGCATCCGTCGATGGTGTTCCCGAATTTCCACCCGCCCATCATCTTCCATCCATGCGATGACCGTGCACCATCCTGCGATCCGCAGCCGGCAAGGCAGGCATTGCTGTAGCCGCTCGGTGTGATCGCTCCGGCGATCACCCTCTGCCCCTCCTTGTAGCCCTGTACCGCACTTCCGAGCTTTTCGATGACTCCGACCGGTTCATGGCCGATGATCAGCCCGGGCCGCACGGGGTACTCCCCCTTGAGGATGTGGATGTCCGTCCCACAAATGGTGGTGGTGGTGATGCGGATCAGCGCGTCCAAGGGCCCGATCTCGGGAATGGGCATGTCCTGCAATAGGATCCGGCCGGCTTCGACAAAGACGGCAGCCTTCATTTTGTTTGTCATGCAGGAAGCTACACACCGATGGGGGAGGGGATAAAGATTTTCTACTTTCAAGGATGTTTTTGAAAAACAGTCCAACCACTCGCCACCCCGCCGTTCAAGGGACCGGCTACAATTCCCAGGGGGTTTCCCCCACCGTCGCCTGCACCTGCAGCGTTTTTATCCGCTCCTCTGCCTCCTCCTTGGAATAGCCAGGGAAAAGCACCAGACTTCGCTGTCCCAAGGGCAGTCGCAGCGGCGACTTTCTGCCGAGGGCTTTGGCAAATTCGTCGCGATCGGCCGGGCTTTCCCAGGTACTCAGCCACAGACCACGGCCTTCCCCCTCCAGGTAGAAGCGATCGCCGCCCCAGCCCGCGCATGCGGCCAATGTAGGAGAGGCTACAAAACTGAGCTGCGACAGGTACTTCCCCTTGGGATCCACCATCGCCATGCAGGCCAGCTCTCCAAAGGTCTCCTGGGGGAGCTGATCTTGACCTGTCAATACCAATTGTATGGGGAGATCGCGCTGTTCCCAATATTTTTCGGGGTGCAGGATCTGCTCAGTGGAGAGGGGCGGATCCTTGGCCACCTGCAACACCCGCTCCGCCAGCCAGCTCTGCTTGGCCAGATCCATCAGCGATTTTTTGTACGAAAACCAGGTCGTTCCTCCCACATAGGGCACCAGCAGCTCTCCCCGCATCCACGCGGGAGCACGTTTCAAACTGGCGCCGTCGTATTGCGACGCATCCGACATGGCGCCCATCAGCTCCTTCATCCCGAATTCACCCGTTTGAATCGCCTTGAGCATCC
>CAITDR010000187.1 GCA_903891165.1 uncultured Pseudomonadota bacterium | reverse complement strand
GGCGAAGAGGCGCTGCGGGCCGCCCTGCCCGAGCGGCTCCTGGAGCGGGGCCGGAAGCTACCGGTGGGGGTGCTGCTGCCCCTGGACCGGGTGCCGCCGCAGAGTGAGCTTGGGCGCGCCCTGGAGAGCCTGGGCAGCACCAAGGGCCTGGGCATCCGTGCGTTGTTAGGGCGCAATTCCGAAGCACCGCAGGTCCGGCTGGTACTGGCGCAGATGGCCGCCTTGCGGGCAGGAATCCGGGGGGAGCAGGTGGAGGAAGGAGCACTGGCCCCACCTCCGCCGCCCCAGGCACCGCCGGGTGGTTGAATCCTCTTGCGCTGGCGGTGGCGGAGCTCAAGGGCGTAGAGCCCGTTGTGCCTCAAATTCTACTGAATGAATCTTCATTCAGCGTCGTAACGCAGCGCTATCCCCAGCCCAGAAGGCGGCCGCCCTGGTAGACCACAAAGGAGGCCACCCAAGCCAGAACGGTCATGTACACAAAGAGGAAGCCCGCCCAGCCCCAGGAATTGGCCTCGCGCCGCACCGCTGCAAGGGTGCTCATACACTGCGCGGAGAGTGCGAAGAAAACCATCAGCGATAGGCCCGTCAGCGGCGTATAAACAACACTTCCGTCGCGGTGGCGCTCAGCGGCCATCTTCTCGCGCAAAGGCTCGGACTCTTCTGATACGTCGTCCCCAATCCCGTAGACCAGGCCCATAGTACTCACAAAAACTTCCCGCGCCGCAAAGGCACCCACCAGGCCGATGCCGATCTTCCAGTCAAAGCCCAGCGGAGCGATGATCGGCTCGATAGCTTTGCCCATTCGACCTGCATAGCTGTGCTGGAGGCGCTCCCCGCGCTCCTCGGCGTCTGCGGCGTCCAGCAGCTCCTCGCTGGCGCCTCCGGCAACCATCGTCACGCGCTCCCCTTCGTAGTCGCGACTGAGCTGTACATCCCGCGGGAAGCTCAACAGCGCCCAGAGCACCACCGTACAGGCCAGAATTACCGTGCCCGCCTCGGTCAGAAAGCTGCGTGCACGCATCCACATCTGCCAGAGTACCGTCCGGAGGCGCGGCAGGCGGTAAGGCGGCAACTCCATCAGGAGTGGAATGCGTTTTCCCTTCAGAACCGTACGTCCCAGGACTCCGGCCGCAAGCAGTGCCGTCCCCGTCGAAAAGAGGTACATCCCCACCATCAACGCCGACTGGATCGGAAAAAACCCCAACAGATTTCCGGTCGGAAAAAGCGAAGCAATTACAAGGGTATAGACTGGAAGCCGCGCGGAGCAGCTCATCAAAGGAACCACCATCATCGTCAGCAGGCGGTCCCGACGGCTCTCCAGGGTGCGCGTCGCCATCACCGCAGGCACGGCACAGGCATAGCCCGATAACATCGGGACAAAAGCCCGCCCGTGTAGCCCCAGCGCCCGCATCGCCCGGTCCACGAGGTAGGCCACCCGGGCCATATAGCCGGAGTCCTCCAAGAGGCCCAACAGGAAATAGAGCAGGAGGATCTGGGGCAAAAAGACCACCACCGAGCCCACTCCCCCGATGAGACCATCCACAATCAGCTCAGAGAAAAGCCCGGCCGGCAGCGCAGCAGAAACCAGATCCCCGGTCCAGCCAAACAGGCTTTCAATAGCATTAATCGCCGGGTCACTCCAGGAAAAGAGTGCCTGAAAGAGCATGCCCATCACCGCCACAAACAGGACCAGCCCGGCCACCGGGTGCAGCGCCCAGGCATCCACCCGCTCGGTAAAGCTGTGCTGTTGCGAGGGTGTACGCACCAGGGGGCGGCCATCCAAAAAAGCATACCGAGCGCCGACAATTTCGGCGTCCATCTCGGGAGCCGGATGCAGTCTCCGGATCGCCTCCACTTCCTGACGAACGGTGGTGGGCACGTCCAGCAATTCGTCGCCCTCCCCCACCGAGAGCAGGGTCCACAGCGCCAGTGCCCGCCCTTCTGCCGGAGAATGAGCAGCCGAAAGCGGCAGAAGTCGGGTCACCGCCTGCTCCACACTCCGCGGGTAGCGCCAGCCCACGATGCCTCGCCCCTCGTCGGGATGCAGAATTACACGCTCCACCACTTTTGCGAGCTCCGCAAAGCCCTCGCCGGTGTGGGCACTGATCTGAACCAGCGGCACGCCAAAACGTTCGGTCAGGGCAGGCATGTCGATCACCACACCCTGCTTCCGCGCCACATCCATCAGGTTCAAGGCGAAGACGGCCGGAATTCCCGCCTCCACCACCTGCATGGCAAGGTACAGGTTGCGCAGGAGCTGGGTGGCGTCCAGCACCAGCACCACCACATGCGGCCGGTTCTCCCCGTCCAATCCAAAAAGAGCACGTACGGCCAGCTGTTCTTCGGGGCTGCGTGCCGCCAGGGAGTAGGTGCCGGGCACGTCGATCAGCTCCACCTCCAACCCGGGCAGCTTCCAGCGGCCACTTTCCCGCTCGACGGTGACCCCGGGATAGTTGCCCACCCGCGCATTGGCCCCGGTCAAACGGTTGAAGACGCTGGTCTTCCCGGTGTTGGGGTTGCCGGCGAGTGCGACACGCGGGGTCACGGGAGCAGCTCCAACCGAACGGCCTGCGCTTCCGCACGACGGATTGAGAAACGACAGCCGCGAAGCTCTACATCCAGCGGGTCACCCATCGGAGCAACCCCCAAGAGCACCAGCTCCACCCCCGGCAAAAAACCCAGCTCCATCAGGCGGCGGCGGAAGCTCCGCTCGCCACCGACCTCCACAATTCGCCCGCGGCCACGGACGGGAAGGTTGTCCAGGTTATTGATCATGGCCGCACCATAGCCTTTTTGAGAACGGAAGTCAATATCAAGATTGGCCGGTCCCTGATCCCGATCAGGAGAGGGTCCGATTTTGCGCCCGCCCCGCCGCCCCCATTTCACGATAGAGGGGCGGATGCGCCCGCCTCGCCCCCCCACTCTGGTTCAGATCTCCGGCTTCAACGAAAATGGTCT
The DNA here is from genome assembly GCA_903891165.1 of uncultured Pseudomonadota bacterium. Lineage (GTDB taxonomy): Bacteria > Myxococcota_A > UBA796 > UBA796 > SXON01 > CAITDR01. The sequence continues at coordinate 438 of CAITDR010000187.1, read as the reverse complement.
GGGCCAAGGCCGGGATCAGAAAGGAAGAAGCTGGATTGCCCGCGGTGCCGTGCCCGGTAGCGAGGTGTTGCTCTCGGGCAAGTGCAACGCGGGCATCGTGCGTGAGCGCCTGCGACCGGCACCGGACGAAATTGTCGCCCCCTGCCCTGCCTTTCCACTCTGCGGGGGCTGCCAGTGGCAGTCGATGCCACTTCATCGGCAGCGCGAGGAAAAACTCACCATGCTCCAAGCTCTTCTGGCGCCGCTGGGTGCACCGGCCGGGGCCATGCGTGGCGCAGAGGCCGCCTTCGGCTATCGCTCGAAGATGGAGTTCTCCTTCGGTACCCAGCGCTACCTGACCGATGCGGAGATGGCGGAATCTACCAGCCGAGACGGCCGTTTTCTGGGCCTCCATGCGCCGGGTCACTTCGCACGGCTCATCGACCGCGATGCCTGCCT
>CAITDR010000186.1 GCA_903891165.1 uncultured Pseudomonadota bacterium | reverse complement strand
TTTGTGTCGGATCCCGTTTTGCGGATGAATGCTGATCTCATGTTGTCCGCCATTGACGCTGTGCGTAATCCCGTTGTCGGGCTGAAATTTTATCTCGTGCTGATCGCTGCCGATCTTTTGAAGGAGTCGGAGGCGGCGTCGTAGTGAGAAGAGCGCCGCTCTGCTACACTCGCGCCCATGCCTGTGTTCCCCGAGCGATTTTCCCTGGCCGACTACTTCCTTTTTGACCGCCTCGCCGAGGGCTTGGCCGAGAAAGAGGCCATCGTTTTTGGCGGGCGAAGCTGGACCTACCAGCAGGTCGCTGATCGCAGCCGTCGGGTTGCGCAGGGGCTGGTGGCGCTGGGGGTGCGGCCCGGGCAGCGTGTCTACATCGTCCTGCCGGATAGCCCGCCTTTTGCCTGGAGTATTTTCGGGGTGCTGGCTTCGGGTGCAGTGCTGTGTATGGGCAATCCCGACGCTCCCGTGGGAGATCTGGCCTATGTCCTGAACTATGTGGATGCGGCGGCGCTGATCACCCTGCCGCGGGTGCGCGACACGCTGATGAACACCGGTGCCCCCTTGCCGCCCACCTTCCTGGTGCCCGAGGTGGCTACCGGGGAGGATCCTGAACAGGAATTGAAGCGGCCGGAACAGGGCTGGGGGCCCGAGCTGATGCCGATGGCGCAGGCCCTGGGCAACGTGCCCGACTTGGAGCTACCGCAGTTGCATCGCGACGATATGGCCATCTGGCTGTTCACTTCTGGCTCCACCGGGCGCTCCAAAGCTGCGATGCACAGCCAGCGGGACTTCGCCTTCAACACCGAAGTCTACGCAAAGGGCACCATCGGCTACCGTCGCGAGGACCGGACGCTCTCTGTGCCCCGCCTCTTCTTTGGCTATGCCACCGGCACCAACCTCTTTTTCCCCTTTGCCGTGGGGGCGACCACCTGCCTCTATGCGGAGCGGCCCACGCCAGAGGTGCTGGTGGCGGCGATCCAGCGTGACCGGCCCACGATGATCACCAACGTGCCCACGATGCTGGGGAAGATCCTGGATCATGACGAGGCGCTGCGCCTGCGGGGTGAGCCGGGGCTGGACTTCTCCTCGGTGCGCTTCCAGCTTTCGGCGGGAGAGGCGCTGCCGCCCGCGCTGCTTCAGCGCTTTTTGGGCCGTTTTGGCGGGGAAATCTACGATGGCATCGGCTCGGCGGAGATGTTTCACATCTATGCCACCAACCGCCCCGGTGACATCAAGCCGGGTTCGCTGGGTCGTGCGGTCGAGGGTTACGAATTGAAAATCCTGGCGGAGGAGGCGGAAGGTTCGGGAGCACCTGAGCTTCCACGTGGCGAGACCGGGGTGCTGTGGGTGCGTGGCGACTCGGTGGCGCTGGGCTATCACCGGGACCGCGACAAGAGCTGGACCACTTTTCACGGGCGCTGGTGTCGTACCGGGGACCTCTTTTCGCTGGATGAGGAGGGCTATCTTTGGTTTTCCGGCCGCGCCGATGAGCTGTTGAAGGTGGGAGGTCAGTGGGTGGCGCCTCTGGAGGTGGAGAGCTGCTTGATGGAGCATTCTTTCGTCGCGATTGCAGCGGTGATTGGGGCCAGCGATAGCGGGCTGATGAAGCCCAAAGCCTTTGTGGTGTTGCGGCCAGAGGCATGGGGTTTTGAGGAGGCCGAGGTGGTTCGGCGTCTCCAGGCCCATGTGCAGGCATCGCTCTCAAAGCACAAATATCCGCGCTGGATTGTTATTGTGGATGACTTGCCTCGGAACGACCGGGGCAAGGTGGACCGGAAGGCTCTTCGGGATCAGGAGGCGGCCCATGCTTCTTGAATCATTCACCTCCCCAGAATTCGGGGAAAGGGCAGCCTCCGGCAGGCTGATTGTGCTGGTTCCGGTGGGTTCGGTGGAGCCACATGGGCCACACCTGCCGCTGGGCACCGATACCCGCATCTCTCTGGGGGCCTGTGAGCGAGCGGTCTCCAAAATGGCCGGGTGGGAGGTGCAGATTGCGCCATCGGTGCCCTACGGAGTGACCGAGTACGCGTCGGCTTTTCCGGGTGCAGTGTCGATCCCCGGGCCGGTGTTGACGGCCTATCTACGGGCGGTAGTCGAAGGTTTTTTGCGAACGGGAGCCCGCCATGTCTGCCTCGTGAACAACCACCTGGAGCCCGCGCAGGATGTCGCGGTGCGGGCGGCGGTGGTGGGGCTGCGGGCGTCGGTGGCCTGCCCGCTGACCCGACGTTGGGGGCGGCGCCTCTCCCCGGAGTTCAAACAGGGGGCCTGTCACGCCGGTCGCTACGAAACCTCCCTGGTGCTTGCCCAGGATTCGGGGGTTGTTCATATGGACGTGGCGCGGACCTTGCCGGAGGTGCCCATCTCGCTGGCGCAGAAGATTCAGGAAGGGGTCACCGAGTTTCGTTCGATGGGCCTGGATCATGCCTATGCAGGCAGTCCGGCGGAGGCGACGGTGGAGGAGGGGGAGGCGCTGATGGCGATCCTGGCGGAGATGATCGTGGGAGAGGTACAGGAGGCCTTGGAAAAAGATGGATCCGGCGCGTAGTCTCCTCTTTCAGCCTTTTCCGCTGGGAAAGGGAGGAAAACAACTGCCCAACCGCATCTGGTTGCCCGCTATGGTCACCTGGCGCTCCAACGATGCGGGTGAGGTGACCGACGATATCCTGGCCATCTATCGCCGCTATGCCCAGGGGGGCGCGGGAATGATAGTGCTGGAGGCCATGGGGGTGCGCGACGTGGCTTCCGGCCCACTGATGCGGATCGGCCACGACCGCTATCTGCCTGGACTGCGGCGGCTGGTGGAGGAGCTGCGGGGCCACG
>CAITDR010000185.1 GCA_903891165.1 uncultured Pseudomonadota bacterium | reverse complement strand
TCCACCCCTTCTTCTGCCTGAACCTTCCCTTCCTACGAAAATGTGGCCACCTGCAAACCCCGCGCGATCACCTCCCGCAAGAATTCGGAGCGGCTTCGCTCACCGCGTCGGGCATCTACCCGGTCCAGCTCCTCGGTTGTCAGCAGCACGGCCACACGCTCGGTGTGCGGGCTGTCCGTCTTCCGCCCCGGACGCCCCGAAGGGGGAAGCTCTTCCCCAAATTTGGCGCGCCAAGCCATCGCCATCGCAGCTTCGTTGGCTTTCAATAGTTGGCTATCCACAAATTCCAAGGGGATTTGGCCCGTTTCGGGGTCCGCACACCGCGTGCAGCGCCAGCCCTGGCCTTCATACGAAACCGTTCGGTCACCACGACGCCCCATACAATTTCTCGACACCAGACTGACAACACAATCAGGATGGTTACAGCTTGGGATAGTCAGGTCCATGGGTTCCTCCTGGCAAGATGAAAGCTGATGACGATGGATCCGCTGCCGTTCTCAGCGAGCCGGATCCACAGGTGGCAGTCGAGATCGGCGGCGAAGGGGCAGAAAACCCAGATGAGCGTAATTCCGTCGAGCGCTGAGCTTCTGGCTCGGAGACATGAACGGATTCTATGACACCCTATGCGTTTCGTCTACTGAGGAGGGTGAACTGCCCCTGGGTGGGGCCATCAACGGCTGTAAAAGCGCAATGATTCTCTATTCTTCTCCACTTCCCCATATCTTCCCCCCCTCCGGATCCTTCGCCGCCGAAGCGACCCGCCAAGCCGGAGCCAGAGGAACGCTCCGGTGAAAAAATCCCGCACCTGTGCTACGCTGCCCCCTCCCCCGGAGCAGAACATGATTTTCGATCACATCGGTTTTCCAGTCCAAGACTACGAAAAAAGCAAGAACTTCTTCACCAAAGCGCTTGCGCCCCTGGGAATTACGGTGATCGTGGAAGTTCGCGGCTGGGCGGGCATGGGCCGCGCCGGCAAGCCGGAGTTCTGGTTCGGTCCGGGCGCCGAGCCCCAGCGCCCCATGCACATCGCCTTCCTGGCCGAAAATCAGGCTCAGGTGCGGGCTTTTTATGCGGCGGCCTTGGAGGCGGGCGGCACCGACAACGGTGCTCCCGGCCCCCGCCCCCAGTACCACCCCAACTACTACGGTGCTTTTGTGATCGGGCCCGATGGACACAATATCGAAGCCGTGGTGCATCGCCCCGATAGCGCGGCCTAGGTCCGGCTCCTTGGGGGGCCGTACCTCAGGCCCCCCTCACCGCACCTGATATACAAAGCCTACCATCGCCAAGCACATCTCATCAAGTGTGCCTTCTCCCAGGTAGATGTCCTGGGGTTCATCGTAGCCGTACTCATCCAACGCGCGCTGCACGCCCGGATTGTCCAGCGTGTTGTCGTAGGTACACTGCACGGTAACCACGTCGCCACTGGAAACCGTTGGGACCTCGTCCAAGCCCGCGTTGTAGTCGTAGAGCTGCTGCCAGTCATAGTCGTAGGCAGGTACGTTCAGCAGGCACTGGTCTCCGCTGCCCTTGTTCAGTTTTACACTCAAACCTACCCCGGCAAGGTGCATGTGCGCACCAAAGGATACCAGAGGTAGATCCTGCACCCCATCCGGCACCACATAGGTCATGGTCTCGGTGTGGTCCTTTACATTGGCGGGAATCCGGAACTCGGCGCCCCTCCGGTCGTTGGGGCCGGGCTCCAGGCCCGTCGCCTCATTGTAAAAATTGCCCACCAGGGTCTGGTAGAGGGCGGCAGTCGGAATGCCCTCCGCCAGCTTCACCCGCACCACGGTTTCGTCCTCCTCTCCTACCTTTCCGCCGGGGTGGTAGTGCATCTGCACCAGTACGCGCCCACCCGCCTCAAAGGGGATGGCGGTGCCCTCGGGGGCGCGGGTGGGCGGCGATCCGGGAACCCAGGTGGCCAACAGACGCGCCTCGGGAACGTTCACGCCACTCCCGCTTCCACAGTCGTACCAGCCGTCGGCGCCAGCAAGCGCGGCAGAAGCACCGGTAGGATCGGCAAAAACCAGGGCGTGGTGGGCGATACTCCGGTTGCCGGGCACCACCTCGATGCCCGAAAGCAGGGCCCAGCCGGTGGCATGGGGGTCGATGCTGAAGCAGATCAGCTCGTCGGCGTCGCCCTGGGTAAAATAGGGTTGTACGGGGCCTAATTCCAGGTCGTAGTCTTCCAGCCCCACGGTCTTGGGGTCGTTGGTGGCGGCGGCGGCGTCGGGGTTGCCCTCGGGTGCGCCGGCCTCGGCCCAGGCGGCGAGGGTGGCGATCTGCGCTTCGCTGATGCGCCGGTCGTCCTTCCATGGGGTGGTAGGCGCACAATTTTCGTCCTCTTTGGCGCCCCAGGGGGGCATCCTCCCCGCGCTGGTGGCGTTGGCCATGGCGCCGGCCATCGCGGCAGCACGTTCGTAGCTGCTCAGATCAAAGCCGGGGCCGCTGGGGTTATGGCATCCCGTACAGTTTTCCACCACAATCGGGGCCACGTCCTGGTACCAGGTGGGGGCATCACCGACGCCTTTGGAGTCATCGCCGCCTGGCGTCTTCTCGGAGTCGGGGGCAGGCGTGCAGGCCAGCAGCATCAGAAACATCGGTCACCTCTTGCGGTCAGACCCGCGACGGAAGCGTAGCCGAAAAAGATTCGGCACGGGAGAGGGATTTGGAGGGTATCCGGCGCCGCGTAAATGCGGAGCCCGCCCCATCGGCTGGCACCCCGCCCCCTCCATGGGTTAGACCCCCGACCATGCCACCGCTGACCGCCATCGACCCTGCGCACCGCGCGCGCTTTGTCACCCCGACTATCCAGCAAATGCAAGGATCCTTGATCCTTCAAATCGCTGGCCAGGTACGTGCAAAAATTGCGGCAGGTGAACCCGTCTGCAACCTGACGGTCGGCGACTTCGACGCCAAGCAGTTTTCGATTCCTTCCTTTCTGAAAGAACGCACCGATGTTGCGACGGCGGGCGGGCATACGGCCTACCCACCCCCCGAGGGGATCCTGGAGCTTCGGAAAGCAGTTGCCGCGTGGTATGCCCGCCATCTGGACATCGAGGTGGGGCCGGAGTGGGTGATCGTCGCCAGTGGTGCCCGTCCGGTGATGTACTCCACGGCGCGCCTGTTTCTGGAGCCGGGGGATGGCATGGCTTTTGCCGTTCCTTCGTGGAATAACGGCTACTACGCCCAGCTCTGCGGTGCCAAGCCCCTTCCTATTCCCACCTCTGCCGAGCACAACTTCTTCCCGACGCCCGCCCAGCTGGAGCCGGTGTTGCGGCACGCCCGCCTCTTTAACCTGAACTCGCCCTTAAACCCCACCGGTACCGCCATCTCGCCGGAGGCACTCCGCGGCATCGCCGAGGTGGTACTCGCCGAAAACCGGCGCCGCGAAAAGACGGGCGAACGCCCGCTGATGTGGATGTGGGATCAGGTCTATTGGCGGCTCTGCTACGGCGCTGTTCGTCACGCCCATCCCTGCGCCCTGGTGCCCGAAGTTTCGCCCTACGTCGTGACCGTGGACGCAATTTCGAAGATGTGGGCTGCCACCGGCTTAAGGGTGGGCTGGGCCGTGCTGCCCCCGGTGCTCGCCGAACGGATGGGCGCGTTGATCGGCCATATGGGCGCCTGGGCCCCCCGCCCCTACCAGATGGCCACCGCCGATCTGCTCTCCCGGGAGGACGAGGCGCTGCGTTTCTCCGAAGAATTCAAGGCCAAGCTGCACAGTCGCCTGGATCGCCTGCACCAGGGCCTGAGCCGCCTTGGAGTGCCGCACCTCGTTCCCCAGGGTGCCATGTACCTCTCCGTCAGCTTTGCAAAGCTGTTTGGACGCGAGGGTCTGGAGGGCAAACCCATGACAACCAACGAAGAAGTGCGACGTTGGCTGCTGGAAAAAGCGGGGCTTGCCGTGGTGCCCTTCCAGGCTTTTGACCTGCCCGAAGACAGCGGCTGGTTCCGCATGAGTGTGGGCGCGGTATCCTTGGCCGATCTGGACCAGGCCTTTGTGCGCCTGGGAGCCGTTCTCTGAGCGGCGCCGTTGACTATCTGATTGTTGGCGGTGGTCCTGTAGGATTGGTCACTGCTATCCATGCGGCTATGGCGGGAAAGTCGGTGGTGCTCATCGAGCGTGGCCAGGCGGCGGTGGACAAGGCCTGCGGCGAAGGGCTGATGCCACCCGGCTTGGCACATCTGCGTCGGATCGGCGTAGAAATCCCTGAATCCGGCAGCCATCCCTTCAAGGGGATCCGCTACCGCGATGGCGAGGTGATTGCGGAGGCCGACTTTCTGGAGGGTCCGGGCCTGGGAATCCGTCGCCTTGTGCTTTCCGAGCAGTTGCGCAACCGTGCGATCGCTCTGGGCGTAGACCTGCGTGCGGGGGTAGAAGCCCTGGAATTCACCGAGACCGGCGAAGATGTGGCGCTGATGACCACCCGCGGGGCGGTGCGCGGCCGCTGGCTGGTGGCGGCGGACGGTCTACATAGCCAGCTTCGGAAGTGGGCAGAGATCCCTATAAAAACGGGGCCAGGCCGTCGTCTGGGCATCCGTCGGCACTTTGCGGTACGCCCCTGGTCCGACCATGTGGAGGTGTGGTGGGCCGATGGGGTAGAGGCCTATGTGACCCCGGTGGGTCCCGAGGAGGTGGGCATCGCCTTTCTCTGGAGTGGGGCCCGTGGAAACTACGAGCTTTTCCTTGAGCGTTTTCCCGAGCTGGCCGGCAGGTTGCGCAACCCCAGCTCGGCCATCCGCGGGGCGGGACCTTTTGATGTTCAGGTGGCCCAGCGTCGCAAGGGCCGCGTGTTGTTGGTCGGCGATGCCGCCGGCTACGTGGATGCCATCACCGGCGAGGGGCTGAACCTGGGCTTTGAGGCCGCCGAGGCCCTGGTCCGCTGCACCCTGGCCGGGCGCCCCGATGACTATGAAGGCGCTTGGCAAGCCATCTATCGCCGTCACCGCCGCCTGACCCGACTGCTCTTATGGGTGGCGAAACGGCCCTGGCTACGCCACCGGGTGGTACGGGCGCTGGCCGCCTCTCCCGTGGGCTTCCAGGGCTTTCTGGCCCTGAACTCCGGCTTCATTCCACCCTGGGCGGCACTGCCCACGCTGGGGCGCGTGGGGCTGGGCCTACTCCGGGGTTGAACCGGCCAAATTCATCACCCGTGCATAGACGGCGTCCGAGATAGGCATCACCGAAAGCCGCGAGTGTTTGGCCAGGATCGACTCCTTCAGAATGTCGTCCGCCTTGAATTGTTCAAGGGTCACCGGCTTTTTCAGCTTGAAGACCGGCCGAAGGTCCACCGCCTGCCAGCGGGGATCCTCGGGGATGGTGGGGTCGGCGTAGGCGGTGCGCAACACCGTCGCAACGCCAACCACATCCTTGGTGGACTGAGAGTGGTAAAAGAGCACACGCTCCCCCTCTTTCATCGCCACGAGGTTGTTCCGGGCCTGGTAGTTGCGCACCCCACTCCAGACGGTGCTGCCATCCCGGACCAGGTCATCCCAGGAGTAGACATCGGGTTCACTTTTAACCAGCCAGTACGCCATAGTAGCTCCAGAGGGGGGTGACCTAACGACGGCGCGTCAGACCGGGAGGCAGCGCCGGAATGGGCTCGGGGGGCTTTTCGTGGGTGCCTGCGGCCTTTCCGGTAGACGCTTTGACGGTGATGAAATTGTTCATCTTGGGGGGAGGGGGAGGGGGCGGCGGGGCCGGCTTCTTGGGTGCCTTCCCGGGGCTTTTTGCTTTGGGGGGCGCCTTCGGGGCGGCGGCCTTTGGAGCAGGGGCCGGGGCGGCGGCCGCCGTCAAGCCGGCACCATTCCCTCTCTTCCCACGCACACTCTCCCCGATTCCGGGGGGGAGCGCGCTGATGGCCGGAGCCGGTGCACTCCCGACGGCGGACTCCGACGACGCTCCCGCCGCCTTCCGCGGTGCCCGCGCCTTTTTCGGCTCCTCTCCACTGGCCTTCTCTGCGGCCTTGCGCTTGCGGGCGGGTGTGTTCTCCCCCGGTTCTACCACCCGCGCCGTCATCGGATCCGGGGCTTTCTTCCCCTTCTTTCCCTTCTTGCTGGGCCCGGCCGCCGCCCGGCGCTCCAGCAGCTCCACCGCCTCTTCCAGAGTCAGGTTTTCCGGGGCCATCCCCTTGGGCAGCGTCGCGTTGGTCTCGCCATCGCTGACATAGGGACCAAAGCGCCCACTCATCAGCTTGATCGGCTTACCAGCAGGTGTATTTCCCACCTCCCGCATCGGAGCGGGGGCGCTGCGGGTCCGACGTGCCGGCTCCAGGAACAGCGGCAGCGCCTGCGACAGCTCGATGTCCAGCAGCGAAACGCCCGCCGGAATGGAGCGGCTCTCGTTGCCCTTCTTCACATAGGGGCCAAAACGCCCGTTGGTGGCGGTCACTTCCTCGCCCGAGGCCGGATCTTTGCCCAGGCTACGCGGCAGCGACAGCAGCTTCAGGGCCACCTCCAGATCCACATCGTGGAGGCCCATTCCCGGAAGTAGGCTGGAGCGTGGTGGCTTTTCTTTGTCCTTGGCCTCGCCACGCTGCACGTAGGGGCCAAAGCGGCCGTTCATCAAGAAGATGGGCGTCCCGTCGGGTGCATCGCCCAAAGAGCGGGGACCTTCCGACTTTTTCTGGAGCTGCTCGACGGCCCAGGCCACGGTGGCCTCGTCCGGGGCGATGTCGTCAGGAACTGGCGCAGTAGCGTCGCCGGAAGACACAAAAGGCCCGTAGCGACCGACACGAACCACCACTTCCGCACCTTCATGCGTACCGATGGGAATGGTGCAGACCGTACGTGGGTCCACCCCATCCACGGCAGCCTTCAGCACATGGATCAGGCCCTTGTCGCCTGAATAAAAGCGGCTCAGGGTCGTCAAACGATCTTTTGTACCCAGCGCAATCTCGTCCAGCTCATCCTCCATACGGGCGGTGAAGCTGTAGTCCACCAGACCGGGAAGGTGCTGCTCCATCAACTTTACCACCGCAAAAGCGGTAAAGGTCGGAATCAAGGTGTTACCACGACGGGTCACATACTCGCGCTCGATGATGGTGTCGATGATCGAGGCATAGGTGGAGGGGCGGCCGATTCCCCGGCTTTCCAGCTCTTTTACCAGCGTCGCTTCCGTCAGGCGTGCGGGCGGCTGGGTGTGGTGCTCCCGCGCCCCGGCCTCGCGCACCTTTGCGCCATCGCCCACTTTTGCGGTGGGCAGCACACGCTCCTGATCGGCCAGCTCGGCTTCGGGGTCGTCGCTGCCTTCCACATAGGCGCGGCGAAAGCCAGGAAAGTCGATGGTTTTGCCGGTAGCAACAAAGGAGAGCTTGGTCGCATCGGCACCGGCAACCGCAGGCAAATCCACCTGGGTCAGATAGAGCTGGCGGTGGCCGCGGGAATCTTCCATCTGGCAGGCCACGGTGCGCTTCCAGATCAGCTCGTAGAGGCGCGCCTCGTCGCTGTCCAGCTCGGAGCGGGCATCGTCCAGGCTGCGGAAGGCGGCACCCGCGGGGCGGATGGCCTCATGGGCCTCCTGCGCATTTTTGGCATTGTTTTTGTACATGCGTGCGGATGCGGGCATGTACTCGGCCCCGTAGGCATTCTTGATCAGATCCCGCGCCGCGGCGATGGCCTGATCGGAGAGCGCCACGGAGTCCGTACGCATATAGGTGATCCAGCCGTTCTCGTACAATTTCTGCGCGAGCTGCATGGTACGGCGGGCACTCCAGCGCAGCTTGCGGTTGGCCTCCTGCTGCAGGGTGGAGGTGGTGAAGGGGGGCGCAGGGGTCTCGCGGTAGGGCTTGGACTCCACCTTGACGATCTTGCCCGCCTTGCCCTTGACCCGCTCTGCCAGACCGGTGGCCTGGGGTCCCTTAAGAAGAACGACATCTTTTTTGGCCAGCTGGCCGGTGGTCTCGTCAAAGTCCTTGCCGGTGGCGACACGCTTGCCGTCTACCTCGGAGAGCTGAGCGCCAAAACGTCCGCCCTCTACCTCGATCTTTGCCTCCAGGTCCCACCAGTCGCCCGAGCGGAAGGCCATCCGGGCACGCTCCCGCTCCACCAACAGACGCACCGCTACCGACTGCACGCGTCCCGCAGATAGCTTTGGACGTACCTTTTTCCAAAGGAGCGGGCTGACTTCGTAGCCATAGAGACGGTCCACCACCCGGCGGGTCTCCTGGGCGCGCACCAGGTTCTGGTCCACCTGGCGCGGCGAGGCCAGCGCCTTCTGGATGGCCTGGGGGGTAATTTCGTGGAAAACCAGACGGTGTACCGGAATTTTCGGCCGGAGCACATCCAAGAGGTGCCAGGAGATACTCTCCCCCTCGCGATCCTCGTCGGTTGCGAGGTAGAGTGTGGAGGCTTCCTTCAACAGCGCTTTCAGGCGCTTGACCTGCTCTTTTTTCTGATCGGAGATCACATAGAGTGGCGTAAAATCATGCTCCACATCCACACCCAATCGCGCCCAGGCCTGACCCCGGTACTCGTCAGGAATTTCGGCCGCGCTCTTGGGAAGATCGCGGATATGGCCAATGCTGGCCTCCACCATATAGCCGTTCCCAAGGAAACGACCGATGGTCTTGGCCTTGGCGGGGGACTCGACGATGACAAGGGGCCTGGCCATGTATGCTCCGGCCCCCTGACTACACCCGCCCCGCAGAAAAAGGCAAGCGACAATCGCACCGCGGAGGGCTCCGGTCCGGCGGAAAGGGGTGCAAAAATCTTGAAAGAGAAGAAATGTCGCTATTGCGCTAGGGCTGGAGCGGGCGGAACTCCACTCGACGGTTCTCCGACCGCCCCTTTTCCGACCGATTATCCGCGATGGGCTGGCTTTCCCCATAGCCAACCGCCACAAAACGCAGCGGATCAATGCCGCGCGTCACGAACCATGCCACCACCGCCTCGGCGCGCGCCTGGGAGAGGCTCAGGTTGGCCTCGGCCTCCCCCCGGTCGTCGGTGTGGCCCTGGATCTCCAGGCTCAGGTCCGGGTAGCGCTCAAAAACGTCCAAAGCCTCCTGGAGGACAGACTCGGAGGAGGAGCGAATCACCGCTTTGCCCGTCTCAAAAGTGATACCCCGAACCACGCCGGTGAAGCGCAGAATTTCGGGGGGGGTCTCGTCCGGGCAGCCGTCCTGATCCTCGATCTGGTTGTAGACCTCAGGGTCCAGGGGGCAGGCATCCACCACGTCGGGCACCCGATCGTCGTCGTTGTCGCGATCGGGGCAGCCATCGCCATCATCAAAATTGTCGAGATCCTCGGGATGATCCGGGCAGAGATCGCTGCCATCGGGGAAGCCGTCGCCGTCGTTGTCCTCCTCGGGGCAGCCGTCGTCGTCCTCCCAGCTGTCCAGGTCTTCCGCCTCATCGGGACAGGCGTCCTTGCGGTCGGTAATGCCGTCCCCATCGTTGTCGTTGTCGGGGCAGCCGTCCTCATCGTCGGTCTGATCGTAGTCTTCGGCTTTGTTGGGGCAGTGGTCCAGGCGGTCGGGGATTCTGTCGCGATCATTGTCGGTTTCTGGGCAACCATCGTCGTCTTCCCAGTCGTCCACGTCCTCCTTCTCGTCGGGACACTCATCCCGTTCGTCGCGCAGACCATCACGGTCATTGTCCGGCTCGGAGCAGCCATCTTCGTCTTCAAAGTCGTCGAAGTCCTCGGCGTCCTCCGGACAGCCGTCTTTTTTGTTCTTGTAGCCGTCCTGGTCCAGGTCGGGAGGCAGCTCGGGGCGGAAGTCGAAGCCCAGGGTCCACTCGGCATGGTTGTCCACAAAAGCATCGTCAAAGCTACCCAACCAGCGAAGATCCCCGCGCAGGTGCCAGGGACCGACCAGCTGCAGCGTGAAGCCCGGCCCGGCCTCGATCAGCAATTGGTTGCGGCCTTCCTCCTCTTCCACCTTCAGGATCCCTGCCCCTGCCCCCACCGCCAAGAAAAAATCGAAGCGCTGGTTGGGATTGAAGTGGTACAAGGCCGTTAACCGCGGCGACCAGAGCGACCAGGCTGAATCCGGGCCTTCCGGCCCAAAGGGACAGAGTGCCGCCGAACACCACGCCGGTCCGCTCGCACGGAAGACCGCTACCTCAAGATCAAAGGTAGGAATCATGCGCACACCCAAGCGGGCTCCCCCCTCCCAACCTGGAGCTGTACTCTGAAAAGTGTAGCGCTGGCCACCAAAAAGGCCACCCGTCGGTTCAGGCGCAGCCGCAGCAAGGGCGAAGAGGAAGAGCACGTCCTAAGCTAATCGAAGCAGGGGCGATCAGACCACTTCGACCAGGTGGATGGCCGCGCGAAAAAGAGCGCGGTCTTCCACGGGCAGAGCGCAGTGGCGCAGGGGCAGCGAGGAGGGCGGCGGGGCCGCTACCAGGTTCCCCCACCACAAAATCCTCGCGCCGGGCGTCGCAACCCGACAGACTTCAGAAAGCAGCGGTCCCACCTCAGAAGGACGGACATTTCCCAGGTGAAAGGCTCCGACAGAGGAAGTGTCCATCCCGCGAAGCTGATCCAGCATCGGCTGGGCCCCCAGGTGCAAGCGGCCCAGGCTTTGCTGGATCCGGGGGTAGCTCTCTGAAGCAAGTGACGGATAAGCCAGCTCAATGTCCCCGAAAGCCCCGGTCAGGACCAAACGCAGGAAAAAATTCTCCGAGAGCCGCTGCCCCGCCATCGCCGTCGCAAGACGACTCTGAATCGCTTCAGCCGGAAGACCACAGCGGAGAAGGAAAATACGCAAGGCCCAGCGCCAGCGTCTTCTTTCCCATTGGGTGGCCAAAAAACGTTGTTGTTCTTCGAGATCGGAAAATGAAAACAGATTGGCAAGAATCCGATCACTCTGACAGAGGGGCAGGATCTCCCGTCGGAACTGATCCAAGCGCTGCTCCCAGAGACCACCCAACAAAAGACCTTCTCGAATCAGGCTTTCCCGTGTATCCCAGTAGCGGCGGGTCTCTCCCGAAAGGGCATCCCGCAGGTAGTGGTAGAACCACACCCGCCGCCCGAAATAGCCGATGCCCAGCAGCGATCGGAAGCTCTGCACCGGCAACATCCGCAGGGCCGCACACTTCAGCTCTACGACGGCCCGTAGCGCTGGATCAGGGCTGCTGGCCAGCACCTCAGAGGGTTCTTCGCCGAGCATTGCAAAAACAGTCTCTCCCGTACTCGCGGCGGAGAACACCCGACGGCCCTGCAGCGGGCCCAGGGCGGCCAGAACCAGCCGCGGATCCTCCCAGGACCAGATGTGCGAGGGTCGATCCACTTTTCACCCGGAGAGGATAAGGCAGAAGAGCATGTCCCCCCCCTATCTCTCTGAGCCACGGCCGAGCACCCGCTTCCTGCGCACGGATGCCGCTCTCCAGGCGGTGCTGCCTGGTCTGCTTGCCTCCGAAAAACTGTACCTGGATACGGAATTTCATACCGAGCGCTCCTACCACCCCAAGCTGATGCTGGTGCAGCTTCGCGGGGACGAAGGGGAGATTTTTCTCATCGACCCCTTCGGCGTAGACCTGGGCCTGCTGCGCCCGCTGATCGAGCAGGTGCCGGTGGTGCTGCACGGTGGGCAGATGGACGTGCAGATCCTGCGTCGGGTAGTCGGCATTGCGCCACAGCGTATTTTTGATACCCAAGTAGCGGCGGCTTGCGTCGGTATGAGCTGGCCCTGCCGCCTGCAGGAGCTGGTCACCCGGCTGCTCGCGGTCCCCATGGACAAGGCGGAGACCCTTTCCGATTGGTCCAGGCGGCCCCTCAGCGAAGAGCAAATGCGCTACGCTGCCGACGATGTGTGGGTGCTGCCACCGCTGGAGCGCCTGCTTCGTAGACAGCTTCAGGAGCGCTCTATAGAGGACGTAGCCTCTTTTTTGACGGACGAGGTCCTTTCCGGTGCCGATGACCCGGGGGAGCTGTGGCGGACGGTGCTCGGCTCCGCCAACCTGGACGATGCCGGGCGCCGCGCCCTGCAGGCCCTTGCCCGTTGGCGGGAAAGCACCGCGCAGCTGCGGGATCTGCCCCGGAGTGGCGTGCTTTCGGACGCCCTGATGCTGGATCTTGCGCGTCGAAGCCCCAGAACCATAGAGGGAATGCAGGCCAATCGTCGTATGCCCTCGCAGGTATGGAAGCGGGACGGCGCCGCCATCTTGGAGCTGCTCCACCTGCCAGGATCTGCGCCGCCACCCGTCATTTCCCGGCCCCGCGCCTGGGTGGATATGGTGCGCGCCGCAGGCAGAATTGTGGAATTAAAAACTGGAATTTCGGTGGACCTCCTCCTCCCAGAACGGGTGGTCGGCAGGCTGTCACGGAATGAAGCACTGCAGGATTGGCGCATCCGCCTCCTCGGTCCCGATTTTTTCCGATTCCTATCAGGAGAATCGGAAATCCAAATGCCCGCGGAATGGGCCTCCGTGAAAAACTGAAAAAAAATTTTATCTTTTGAGACAAGATCCGTATACACTGTGTGTGTAGACCAGTCGGGTAACCTTCCCGGTACGTCTGCTCCAAAAACGCTCGACAGGAGAATCCCATGCTTGCACGCTTTTTCAAGGACGAATCCGGCGCTACCGCCATTGAGTACGGTCTGATCGCGGCGCTTGTGGCGGTCGCCATCATCACGGCGCTGACCCTGCTCGGCCAGAACCTCAGCGACATGTTCGACGAAGTGGCCAACACCGTCGGCGGCGCCACCGGTTCCTGATCTCCCTCCCTCACCTTTCTGGGCGCCTGGGTGGCGCTTCCGGAAGGGTCAGATAGAATTCCGGTGGACGGCGTCCACCAACCACACCTAGGAGTACCAGCATGCTTACCCGTTTCTTCCGCGACGAGTCCGGCGCTACCGCCATTGAATACGGCCTGATCGCGGCACTTGTTGCCGTCGCCATCATCACCGCGCTGACCCTGCTTGGCCAGAACCTCAGCGATATGTTCGACGAAGTGGCCAACACCGTCGGCGGCGCTACCGGTTCCTGAGCCCACGCGCTCGTAAGACCCAGAGGAGAAGGCAGATGATGCCTTCTCCTCTGCTTTTTTTACGCCAAGCGGGCGCATGTTGCTGCTTCGTAATTTTGCATTCCCAGCAGACGGGATATAGGGTTCCGCAGTAGCCTCACTATTCATGAGGTTCAGGAGAGCCGTATGGCAGCCCGGACGCAAGCCCAGAACCGACTTCTCCCTATTCTCTTCTTGGGGGGAACGCTGATTGCTGCTGTGGGGGCCGGGTATTTTGTCCTGCAGGTGGTGAACCGCTCCCAGCAGCTGGCCGCGGCCGCCTCCAAGCCCAAGGAGACCATCGGGGTGGTGGTGGCGGTGCACGACCTGTACATGGGCGTGCCCATCACCGATCAGGACGTGATGATCACCCAGCTTGATCCTGTCATGATTACCCAGGAGACCACCTTCCGCACGCTGGACGAAGTGCGCGGCCGCACCCCCCGCGAGCGCATCCTCGTCAACGAGCTGGTGCGCGAAGAACGCCTCGCCCGTCCCGACGCCGGTGTGGGTCTAAACGCGATCATCGCTCCCGGCAAGCGCGCCTTTACGGTAGCCACTGATACCGAAACCGCAGTTGCCGGACTGCTTCAGCCGGGCAACTACGTGGACATTATCGTGACCATCCGGCCGGAGAACCCGGACCAGGTGGGTGCGAAGTGGGTGGCAAAAACCATTCTCGAAGGCATCAAAATACTGGCAGTGGGCAACAACCTGTCCTCCCAGTCCGGCCCGGTGGACCCCAAAGACAAAAACGCCCGCCCCGCTACCAATATGCGAAACATCAAGCCCTCCATCACCCTTGAGCTGATGCCAGACGAGGCTGAGATGTTGGCCTTGGCGGTCTCTCAGGGCGACGTCCACGTCACCCTGCGGACCGATACCGACTTCACCCAGATGAAGAACGACGGGGTCATGACCGCACGTCAACTCATCGGGCTGACGGCAGATGGCAACCCGCAGCCTCAGCAGGCGGTGACCCGGGCGGCGACCGGCGGCACCAAGACCGAGGCAGCTCCTGGAGAGCGGGCTGAGGTGGTTCAGGGTGGATCCAAGACCGAGATTGTCTTCGGGGCGGATGGCTCGACCACCGAGAAGACCACCAAGAACCGGAATCGCTGAACCAGGGAAGGATGAGAATGTTGCTATATGCTCTGTTGTCAATTGCCCTGGCGGGCCCTGCCGAACCGGCGCCTTCTCCCGTAGCCTCTGAGGCTGCGAATGTGATCGAAGTCAGCGTCGGTGAGTCGGTGATCCGGCACGAAGCTCGGCCGGTTGCACGTGTACTCATCAGCGATCCTGAGATTGTGGAGCTGCGGCTTTTAGAGGAAGGCCAGTACCAATTACGGGCGATGTCCGCCGGAAAAACCGATCTGTGGGTCTGGTTCCGGGGCGACGAAGCCCACCCGGTCTCCTATCAGGTGATGGTCAGCAATAGCCAGATCTTCGAGGTGCGACGCCGTATTGAGTCCACCGGAGGCGGTTCCGTCCCCCGGGTCTACACGGTCCAGGATCGCCTCGTGGTGGAGGGTGCGGTAGACGACCTTGAAACCCTGGAGCGGGTTGCCGCCGTCGCCCGGATCTACGACGAAGATTTTGTAAACCTGATGACTGTCCGTGGCGACAATCAGGTGCAGTTGCGTGTGGTTTTTGCGGAGGTCAACCGCAGCAATATCCGCGAGATGGGCCTGAACGGGCTGTTGGATGTGGGCGGCGGAGGCGGCTTCTGGCAGAGTGCTCTGACCACGCCGGTGCTGATCGCCGGGGACTACGGCCTGGGTCTGGCGGGTGCGGCCGGGATGTTCAACTTCACGGCGCTTTTGAATGTGCTGGAACAGAACAACATCGCCCGTACCCTCGCCCAGCCCACCCTGGTTGCTCTTTCCGGCCAGCAAGCTGACTTTATGGTTGGGGGCGAGATCCCCGTACCCGTGGGTCAGCGCGACGGGGTGATCTCCATCGAATACAAGGACTATGGCATCAAGTTGTCCTTTGTTCCTACCGTACTCTCAGGAGATGTGGTTGACATGCGCGCCAAGGTGGAGGTCTCCGATGTGGACCCGGCAAACGGGATCCAGCTGGTGGGCCTACAGCTCCCTGCACTCTCCGTTCGGAAGGCCGAGAGTCACTTGCGTCTGCGCTCCGGTATGACCTTTGCGATGGCGGGAATGCTCTCCGAGCGCACCATTGCCACCCGGTCGCAGATTCCCATTCTCGGCGATATTCCGATTATCGGAAGTGCTTTTCGCTACGTCAAACACGAACGCGAAGAATTGGAGCTGATGGTCTTTGTCACCCCCTACCTCGTGCGTCCGCTGGCCGCCGACGAGGTGCCGCCGATTCCGGGGACCACCGAGTCCTACGCTCCCAGCGATTTCGACCTCTACATGCTCGGCGCAATCACCGGAGGGCCGGGTACACGCACCTCGCAGCCCGCAGGTGCGATCGGGATGGAGCGCTAAGCCATGCGGAGCGCGGGGATCTCCAGTAATGCAGCCACCGTCCTGGTGATCGGTGTAGATGCAAGGGCGATGGGGTTGGTGCGTGAAGCCCTGGGCGCCGAGGCTGCACTGCCGTCGGGTGTGACTCCCTACGAAGATGCACTTGCGATGATGCGCAAGATGCGCCCTGAGATGGTTCTTGTAGGCTTCGATACCGATTTTGAAGAGGCCATCCGTATCGGGGCGGCCATCCACCAGGAGTCCACCCGCACCGTGCTCGTCGCCATTGCGGCACGTTCTGACAACGCCCGCCTTCGTGCGGCGATGCGGGCGGGCTACCGCGAATTTGTGGTGCTGCCAGACGACGCGGAATTGCTCCGGCAGGCGCTGCACGAGGCCACCTTCCGCGAGGGAGCGGGGGATGATGGTGGAGAGGTAATCGCGCTCTGGGGCTCCAAAGGGGGCGTCGGAACCACACTTTTAGGCGTCAACTTGGCGGGGGAGCTCTCCCCCGTCCACCGGGTCTGCCTGGTTGACTTCGACTTTGCCATGGGCGATGCCGCTGCATTTCTGGACCTGACGCCGACCCAGAGTATCCATGACCTCTTCCGCAACCTCCATCGCCTGGACGAGCGTATGTTGGCCGGGCATGTGGTGGTACATCCAAGCAAAATCCACGTCCTGGCTCAGCCTGCCGAGCTGGCTTCGCGAGAGGAAGTGCAGCCCGAAGGGGTGATGCGCGTCCTGACGGCGGTGGCGCGCGCCTACCAGTACTGCATCGTGGACTGCGGCAACAGCCTGGACTCGGCCGCGATGACCGCCGCCACCGTGGCCGACCATATTCTACTGGTCGCCACCCATGATGTGCCCGGCATCAAAAATACCTGGCGTCGTCTCCAGCTTATCGAAACAATGGGCATCGAAAAAGAACGTGTTCATGTGATCCTGAACCGCTTTGATCGCAAGAACACCGCCCTGCCGATGTCTGTGATCGAAGACAACCTTCGTCGTAAAGTAGACATCGTTATCTCCGAGGATCGTCTGGCCGCCAAAGCGGTGAATGATGGTCGTCTGCTCCGGGAGTTGGACCGCAAGGCCCCGATCACCCGGGATATAGAGGCAATGGTGGCACTCTTGACGGACGGCGAGGTCCAGGAAGAGAAGAAGTCCGGTAGCGTGATGGGTTGGTTGTTCCGCTTCTGAGGTGATCCTTTGTCTTCACGCCTCATTGATCGAGTTCGGGGAGTACAGCAGCGTCAGCGTGGGGTAGGTCCCAGCGCGGATAGTGCTGAATTTGAGCGTATCAAGCGCTCTCTCCACAATGAAATTCTGGAGGGTCTGGACTTCGAGCAGATCGGGAGCACGCCCCGGGACGAGCTGGCCGCGCGGATGCGCGAGACCCTCGCGGTGGAGATCGAGGCCCGCCAGCTCCCGCTGAATCGTATGGAGCGCGAGCGTCTGGTGGACGAGATCCTGGACGAGATCCTCGGTCTTGGCCCGCTGGAACCGCTCCTGAAAGACCCCACCATCTCCGACATCCTCATCAACGGCCCTGAGCGCATCTGGGTGGAGCGCAACGGCCTTTTGAACCGCTGCGACGTGCGCTTCCAGGACAACCGCCACCTGATGCAGGTGATCGAGCGTATTGTCAGCGCGGTGGGTCGGCGTATCGACGAAACCAGCCCCATGGTGGACGCACGTCTGGCCGATGGAAGCCGCTTCAACGCCATCATTCCTCCGCTGGCTCTTGACGGTCCAACGGTTTCGATCCGTAAATTTGGCACCAAAGCGATCACGGCCGAGTCCCTGATCAACTTCGGAGCGGTGCCCCGCCAGGTGATGGAGGTGCTGCGCGGCTGTGTACGCAGCAAGCTCAATACCATCATCTCCGGCGGCACGGGCTCCGGTAAAACCACCATGTTGAACGTGCTCTCTTCCTTCATCCCCGACGGAGAGCGCATCATCACCATCGAGGACAGCGCCGAGCTGCAGATGCAGCAAAGCCACGTCGTCCGCCTGGAGACCCGCCCCCCCAACCTGGAAGGAAAGGGCGAAGTCAACCAGCGTGATCTGGTGAAGAATACCCTGCGGATGCGACCCGACCGCATCATCCTGGGCGAGATTCGTGGCAGCGAAGCGATTGACATGCTTCAGGCCATGAACACCGGCCACGAAGGCTCTCTTGCCACGGTCCACTCCAACTCCACCCGTGACGCCCTCGCCCGCTTTGAGACGATGATCGGCATGGGCATGCCCAACCTCTCGGACAAAAACATCCGTGAGATGATCGCCCGCGCTCTGGACGTGGTGATCCAGCTGGATCGTCTCTCGGACGGCTCCCGGCGGTTGTTGGCGGTGACCGAAGTCACCGGTATGGAGGGAGGCGTGATCACCACGCAGGACATTTTTGTGTTTGAACAGAGAGGCGTAGACGACGACGGAAAGGTCCGGGGTGTATTCCGGGCTACAGGAATCCGGCCACGCTTCGCCAAACGTCTGGAAAGAAACGGGATCCTACTCCCGCCAGATCTTTTCCGCTTCGAGCAGGAGGTCTGAGCGATGGGAAATATCACCCTGGTAGCGGCGGGTCTTGTGGTCCTGGTGGTGTTTCTCCTGGGACAGGGCATCTTCTGGCTCTTACGTTCGCTGCAGGAAAGTTCGGCCCGAGAGGTGCAACGCCGCCTGGGAACCCTCCCCACCAACGAGCAGGTGAACCTCCTGCGGATGCAGGGCGTGGACACGCGCATCCGCAACGAGGCGGGTCTGGACGTGATGCTGCGGCAGGCGGGTTCACCCTATCCGATGAGCACGCTTCAAGCGGCCATGGCCGTCGGTGCCCTGATTGGTGCCCTGATTGGGATGGTGCTCTTCAAGAGCCTGCTAGGCATGATTGGGATGGCTGGTGCGTTAGTACCTGTGTTGGTCCTCCGTTTTCGCGCAAACGCACGGATGCGCAAGTTAACGGAACAGCTGCCCGAGGCCCTGGACCTGATCTCCCGGTCGCTGCAAGCGGGTCACGGCCTGGGCGAGTCCCTGAAGATGGCCGCGGACGAGATCCCCGATCCCATCGGCCCTGAATTTGACCGGGTCTACGAAGAGAATAACCTGGGCCGCGACCTGCGCGAGTGTATGCAGAACCTGCTGCGCCGCAACCCCGGCTGCTTCGACCTGCAGATCTTCGTCAGCTCGGTGCTGTTGCAGCGGGACACCGGTGGTAACTTGGTGGAGATCCTCCAGAATATCTCCGCCACCGTCCGCTCCCGGTTCCTGTTTGAAGGAAAACTTTCGGCACTGACCTCCGAGGCACGGTTTACGGCCTGGGTGTTGGGCAGCCTGCCTTTCTTTGTGTCCGGCATGATCATGTTCCGTAATCCGGACTACCTGATGCCGCTGATCACCGACCCGCTGGGCAACCTGATGCTGGCGGCCTGCATCATGATGTTCTGCTTCGGGGTCTTCCTGATGTACGACTTTGCCAAGGTGGAGGTCTGATGGACCGCACCGCATTAATCGCCATGGTTGCGACGGTGGGCGCGGTCGGCGGTCTGGCTGGGGCCGTCTGGTACATGTTCTTTCGGCCCGATCGAACGGCTGCGGATCGTATCGCCGCCTTCACCGGGGTGGACGAGGCCCCACGGGTGCCGGCCGCCTCGACCGTCTCTGCGGTCGCACGCACCGCCGCACGGCTCTCCACCAGCGACGACCAAGATGAGCTGGTTGCCCTGCGTAAAAGACTGGGCCAGGCTGGCTTTCGTAACCGCGATGCGGTGCTCTACTACAATGCACTGCGTACGTTGTTGCTGGTGGGGCTGGGAGGGCTGGGCTACCTCTTCCTCCGCAACGCGCAGCTCACCTACGTCCTGTTTGGCGTGCTGATCGGTTCCACCTTTGGCTACTATCTTCCTCACCTCTACATCACGAATGTGATCACCAAACGCCAGGCAGACCTGCTGCGGGGTTTCCCCGATGCGCTGGACCTGCTGGTCAGCTGTGTGGAAGCCGGTCTGGGTCTGGACATTGCCTTCCGACGGGTCGCGGACGAAATGGCAGTGAGTGCGCCCGATCTTTCTCGGGAGCTGCAGATGGTGACTTCCGAGGTGGCCGCCGGTGTACCCCGCGCCGAAGCCCTGCGGCACCTTGCCGATCGCACCGGCCTGGAAGAGCTGCTTTCGCTGGTGAATGTGCTGGTACAAGCCGAACGTTTCGGCACCTCGGTGGCACGTGCGCTGCGGGTGCACAGCGAGCACGTTCGCGTACGGCGTATGCAGAAAGCGGAAGAGAAAGCCGCACAAGTTTCTCCCAAGCTCACCATCATTATGATTGTGTTTATCTTGCCCTGTCTGATGGTGGTGCTGCTGGCCCCCGCGATGTTGCGGGTGCGTAGCCTCTTTGGGGCGCGTAACGCGAACACTTCTTCGCAATGATCCTACTTTTCCCCATAGCAACGGCAGCTGAGGTCAGCCAAGCAGACTCCAGTCTGGTCCAGTCCCAGGCCCAGGTCTTGGACGGCATGGTGGACGCAGGATTTTATGCAGGTGCTATCTCTCTTTGTTCTGATCTGCGCGCCCAGGGTGTCAACGGTGTGTGGTTGGACGTGGTGCAGGCGCGGGCCCTGAACTTGTCGGGCATGCACACCGAGGCCGAAGAGCTGCTGAACGGCACGGTAAAGCAGCACCGTCGGGATGCCAGTGCATGGGCACTTCTCGGCGTTGTCCGTGCGGATCGCGGAGATCTGCCCGGTGCAGAGGAGGCGCTGCTGCGCGCCAGCCAGCTCCAACCCGAGGACCCGAACGTCCTCAACAACCTCGGTTTTGTGACCATGTCCGCCGGGAAGCTGGAGGATGCGGTGCGCTGGTATCGCGCCTCGCTGCGTCTGGATCCGGCGCAAAACCGGACCCGGAACAACCTTGGCTTTGCCCTGGCCCGCCAGGAAAAGGACCAAGAAGCCCAGCAGATGTTCCGCTCCGCCGGAAGCGAGGCGGAGGCCGACTACAATATGGGTGTGGCCTGCGAGTGGCGCGGAGACCATGCGGACGCAATCCTTTACTATCAGGCTGCCTTGGAGGCCACTCCAGGCTATGCTCCAGCAGCCGAAGCACTCAAGAAGCTGCTCACGGAGGGCAAATGATGACTTTTTTGTTGGTCCTGGCCTGTGGATCCCCGGCACACCTCCAGTACGACCATGGCAACGCCTACGAAGCCGCGATGAAGATGCAGTCCCAGCTGGACCGGGCTTCCGCCCTTAACGAAGTGTATCCGCTGTCCGGTGCAGAATCGGCTGGCATCCGCAGCCAGGCTGAAAAGGCGACGACCACCGAAGAAGAGAAGCTGGAAACAGCAAAGAAGGAAGATTAGGCCACTCGGTTCTGTGCGCGCCACACCAGCTTGGTCGGAGGACGCCCGTCAGATTCCCTCAAGGCAGATGCGTCAGGATCCGTAGGGCTCAGAGGGAGTCCTGTTTCTCTATCTCCGGCCTCTCTTGAGCTTTCTTTCCGCTTCTGCTATTCTTTCAAATGGTGAGTGGATGAAGCGACGCCTGACCAGACGCAGAAAAGGATCCTTTGTAGTGATTTTTGCACTACTTCATACGGTCCTTTTTTGGTTTGCGGCAATGGCCGTGGACATCTCCTACATCCGCACCGTCCACGGGCAGATGCAGCGGGCCGTGGACGCCGCTGCCCATGGCGCCATGGTCACCTACCGTCATGGTGGCAACGGCTCCGAGTGCATCGGCATGGGTATCGCCGCGGGCAACCAGAACCTGGTCATGGGCCAGCCCCTGAATGTGGTCAACACCGACTTCACCATCGGCTACTACGACTTCACCACGGCCACGTACACCCCTTCCGGCGGCTTCAACGCCGTTCATGTCGGGCACACAGCACCCCTGGGCCTGCTGTTCGGGCCGCTGATCGGCCGCAGCACCGCCACCGAGATCCTGAACGTCACCGTCGCCTTGCGCCCGCGTGAGGTGGTTTTTGTGGTTGATGTCTCCTCCGGGAACACTGCACCAACCGCGGCCGCCCCATGGCTGCGGATGTTGGATGGTATGGCAGGCTACAATTTCCCCGAAGACCGGGTGGGAATGGTGCTGTATCAGGACAGCTTCTTCCCGAATAGTATGGGCTTTACTCCCTTTTCCTACCTGACTTCGGACTACGCAACCATACGGGGCCAGTGGCAGTCGGACCTTGGCGTCTGCGGTACCGGCTCCATGCCCGCCTGCGGCGGCAGCAACCCCTCAGACGGGCTGCAGTCGGCGCTGGACATGCTTAACGGCGGTGACAACCGCTTTGCCCAGTCCATCGTCATCATTTCCAACGGCGACGTGAAGTGTGTACCCTACAGCGCCCCCTGCGCGGCTGCCCGCAAAAATGCCGCTCAGCAGGTGGCCGATGTGGCGGACTCGGTCGGCATCAGCATCTACCCGATCACGGTGCAGGGAGACGCCTCTGGCTTTGCCTTCATGGAGTCCCTACGCCGGGGGTCCAACCTGAAGATTCCCTCCTTGGATGCGGCGAATACCTCCGAGTTCGAAGACATCATGAACTTCCTGGCAAACAACGTTCCCATCGCGATTGTGGAGTGACCATGCGCCGAAATCGTCGGGGTGCCAGTGCCATCGAGTTTGCACTGCTTTTGGTCCCTATCACCCTGATTCTGGGCGGAATTATCGAGTTCGGCTGGCTCTTTTTGCAGAGCAACACGCTGCTGATGGCTGCACGCACCGGCGCACGCTCGGGAGCAGCCATGTCCGAGACCGGCACGACCACCCCCGGTACTGCCGCAGACGACGCCGCAAGAGCCACGTTGACCATGCTGAATATGGATCCCGCCGTGGTCACCATCGACGCCTGCGTCACGTCGATCACCGTCGGCACGGTGACCCAACGTGCTGTGGTCGTCACCCTTTCCCGGCCCTACAACCCGCTCACCGGACTTTTGGGCGGGCGGCTGGTCGGAGTAGACCTGACTGAGTCGGCGGTGATGTTGCTGGAGCAGGAAGGGCCCTTGGGCAGCGATAACTGCTGAGGGACAGGATAAGAGCTTGCAGGTTGAGGCAAAGCTCCTGGACACACCCAGCAACGAAACGGAGGGCGCTGCACGCCGGGGACTACAGTCGGTAGGCTGGATGGTCGCCGGGCTGGTGCTATTGCTGGTGGTGGTGTCGCAGACCGACGTAGGAGCCGAGGCCATCACCTCGCTGTGGTCGCGCCTGTCGCTGGCCCGCATTCTTGCTGCATTTTCCGTCATGACCGCTGGTTTTGCCTTTTTGGCCTTGCGCTGGCGTTCGCTGTTGCCGGGCGACAACCGGCACATCGGTATCGGCGGGCTGACCTCCATCCTGTTGGTGGGAACCCTGCTGAACTATGCACTTCCGGGGCCGGTAGGAGAGGTCGCCGCAGCAGCCATGGCATCGCGACGCTACGGCATTGGTGCCGAGCTGGCCCTGGCCGCCGGACTTCACGCTCGCTTTGTAGGACTCGGAGTGGCCGGATCGGTGGCACTGCTGCTGTTGGTGGTCGCGGATATGCCGGTCGCCCCCGAGTATTTCCCCTGGATCGCCAGCGCGACCACGCTCATTGCGACGGGAGTGGTCTTCCTGACCTTGATCTCGTCGCGCCCAGCCATCTTGCGCTGGGTGGCCGACCGGGTCTTCCAGCCCTTTTCGATGTTCGGGCCACTCTACCGCAGCCTTCTGCGCTTCGCCGACGCCCTGGGCATGGTGGGGCGGGTGGGCGCACGTCGCTATGCCATTGCCAGCCTGTGGGCCTTCTGCGGGCACGGCTGCGTGATTGGCGGCATCCTCATCGCTGCCTCCGGCTTGGGTGCTGAGCCGGCGGCCGCAGGGCTGGCCTTCACCTACACCGTCGCAACCGCAGGTGCGGTGGTCCTCTACGCCTTTCCGGGGTCGCAGGTGGGCTGGGATGGCATGTTCTGCGCCTTGTTGGTCACCACCACCGGTGTGTCCATGCCCGACGCTTTGGCGATGACCCTGGTGGTGCGCATCCAGCAGCTGTTGGTGGTCTGCTTG
This sequence comes from uncultured Pseudomonadota bacterium, assembly GCA_903891165.1. GTDB lineage: Bacteria > Myxococcota_A > UBA796 > UBA796 > SXON01 > CAITDR01. The sequence continues at coordinate 29,529 of CAITDR010000185.1, read as the reverse complement.
GGGGCACTGGTCCTGATCCTGAGCCCCCAAAAGGTATCAAAGTAGTCTGAACTACGGAAGCAACTGCTCCTGCGCGCAAAAATCCGCCCGCCCCACCGATGTCCCACGACCGGGATCGGGCGCGCAAGCCAGGTTCCACCACATCGCTGCAATGTAGCCCGGAACAGGATAGTTACGCGCGGGGGAGAGAGAATGTCAGCAGAAGAGGTCACACCGGAGCGGCGAGCACGGGTCGAAGCAGCGCTGGCCTTACGCCTGGGCTCGGTGGTAGCGGTGGCAGAGGCGGTGCACCGTCGGCACAATACCAGCGCGATCCTGCGTTCCTGCGAAGCCTTCGGTGTCCACGAGGTGCAGTTGGTCACCGGCGGCTTCAAGGCCAGCCCCGGGGCGGCGCGCGGGGCCGAACGCTGGGTCTACAGCCGGGCCATCCCCACCATCGACGCGGCCTTGGAAGAGCTGAAAAATCGCGGTTTTCGCATCTTTGTTGCTGATTTTATCCAGCCTTCCTGGACACCAGAGGAGGTGCCGGTGGACCAGCCCCTCGCGGTGGTCTTTGGCAGCGAAGCCCGCGGGGTGAGTGACGCAGCGCGGCGCCATGCTTATGGCGCCATAACGATTCCGATGCTTGGCCTGACTACCTCCTTAAACGTATCGGTTTCCGCCGCACTGATTTTGCGCACCATTGCCGATCGACGCCGCGCCCTGGTCGGACCGGACCTCTCAGACGCCGAAAAAAGCCGCTTTCGCGAGGATTGGCTGGCCCAAGAGCGCGAAGCCCACCGCGGCTGGATCAATCGTAGCGACTGAGTGAATTTCTGGGGCCTGCAGCCAGGGGCTTGCACCATGGTGCGGTCATGGTACAACCCCACCGTGGACGCAAAAGACGTCGCCATTATCCTCTGGCTGATCTTTGTCGGGCTGCTCCTCTTCAACGGAATGGGACCACTCCAGCAGAAGCAGCAGAGGCTCTGGGTCATGCGTCGTGTTGCGGAACCGCTTGGGCTGGAGGTACATCCGCCGCGGACCTGGGCTGCTTGGGGTCCGTCGGTCTCAGGCACCATGGATGGCCTCGCGCTGGAGATTGAACCGCAGGAGGAGAACGGTACCCAATTTGTGTTGATGATCGCGCGGAACCTGCCGACCGTGCTGCGGGTGCGGCGCGCCACCGTGGTCACCTATACCAACGGCACCGAGTACCTTTCGGGAGATCCCACCTTCGACCGCGAAGTGGAGATGGTTGCCGATACCCGTGTTCTTCCTGCCCTTCTCGATGCACGTATGCGCAAGCTGCTGCGCAATCTGGTGCGCGGAGATCAGGGGAAGGTGGAGATGGGCGAGCTGATCTGGAAGGTGGAGCGCAATTTTCTGGAGGAGGCGGAGGTACGCGAGACCCTCTACGACTTTATCGAGATGGCGCGCCGTCTTAAAAATATCAAGGCCGATGTGGTGGCGCGGCTGCAGTTCAACGCCGCAGAAGATCCGGTGGCGGCGGTACGAAGGAATGCACTTCAAACCATCATCAAGTGGCAGCCGGTGGTGGCTCAGGCCGCCGTACGCCGTGCACTCACCGATGCCGACTGGGGGGTCCGGCTTCTGGCGGGACAGAACGCCGGCCGGGAGGGGGTACCGGTGCTGGAAGCCGTCCTCTTGGACGAGCAGGTGGACATCGCCGCGCGGGTGGATCTGATCTGGAGCTGGGCAGGAGGCGCCGGGCAGATGCAGTTAATCCCACACCTTCCTACGCTTTTAAGCTCCCCGACTGAGGCGATCCGGCATGCCGCCATCCGTGCCTGCGGCATGGTGGGCAGAGAAGACGGCCTGAAATTACTGCTTTCCTACCCGGTGAATGTGGACAGCGAGGTGCGTTCGCTGGCCGAAGCCATCGCGCTGTTGGGACCCGAGGCCGAGCCCGCACTTCTGCGCGCCCTGGAGACGGCCGACGGGATGCGCCGTACCGCCATTTCGCTCGGTCTGCGCGACGGAATGAGCAGCCGCAACGGGGACATCAGCCCGCTGACCACCGGCCTTTTTGACGTGGGGGCACCGTTGGCGAACACCGCCCGCGCCCTGGCCGAGCTACGTGCCAACCTGGACGGTGGGGATGCCCCCCCCGAAGAATTCCAGGCCTGGGACTCCCGAAAGGTGGCCCGTCAGGCCACGGAGCGCCGGGGCGAGGTGCGCAACATCCGCAGTGGTCGGCGATAGTTGTAGTCTGGATTACTTTTTCAGATTTGCCTCGTAGATCCCAATATAGTCGGCCACCGGCAGCCGCTGGAGGGCGAGCGCCAGCACGTCGAGGGCCAGGGCATCCACCTTTTTGAAGCGCACACAGGCCTTGCCCATATCCAGCTTCTTCCCCGCTTTTACCCACTCGGTCTGGAACCAGTCGGTCATCCCCGGGCTCATGTAGAGGCCCATCAGGTACAGCGACATATGCCCTTTCTGGCTGGCCAATCCGGCAAAGGGCAGCGGCTGCTTCCGGTCGCAGTGGTAGCCCGCCGGATAGATGTGGTGCGGGACGTAGTAGCCGATCATCCCATATTGCATGCCTTCTTCGTAGCCTTTGTCCAGATTGGCCAGGAAGACGTCTCGGACCGCTTGGACGGCGACCCGACGATCGTCCGGGAGGGAGCTGAGGTAGTCGGCAACGGTGAGGGCAGAGCTTTGCATCGCTTCTCCGATTCGGGTCTTCCGGGCGGTATAGCTGCTTTTCTGGGAGCTGTCTTCCCTCGAATTCCGGCCGCGCGAAAAGTGCAACCAAATGGTTGCGTGTGGGGGAACGGCCTGCTAATCTGCAACCAGATGGTTGCGCTTGAGCGTGCCTCTGGAGCCGCAGATGTTAGCCACCGCTATCCGAAGTCCAGCAGTTCCTCCCATCATTTTTGCCGCCCTGGGGGACGAATCCCGCCTGCGGTTGGTGGAGCGGCTCCGAGGGGGGCAGGCGCTGTCCATTGCCGCACTCACCGCTGATAGTGGTCTTACAAGGCAGGCTATCCGAAAGCACTTGGGGGTCCTGGAACGCGCCGGGCTGGTGCACGAGCTGCGGTTGGGGCGGGAGCACCAGTTCCGGGCGGACCCGGCGCCACTGCAGGCGGTGGCCGACTGGGCCGAGCAATACCGTCGCGATTGGGATGACCGTTTTGATCGCCTCGATAAATTTCTTCAACAACAAAAGGAAGCCAAACCATGAGCCAGAACAGCTGGGAAGTTGTCCTTTCCCGCCATTTTTCCGCCCCACCCGATCTGGTCTTTGAAGCCTGGACCCGCTCGGATTTTGCGGATCAGTGGATGGGGCCCCGTGGCTTCACCACCCACACCACGTCGATGGATGTACGGCCCGGTGGGGTGTGGATCTACGAGATGCGCTCCGCCGAATACGGGAATTTCCCGAATCGGGTCCGCTACCTGGAGGTGGTGCCCCCGGAGCGGTTGGTCTATGATCACGACTCCGGGATAGACAACGACCCAGGTGGTTTTCGCGTATTTGTTAGCTTTACCCCGGTGAATGGTGGGACAACGCTGAAGATGCGGACTGTGCTTCCCTCGGAGGAGGCCTATGCCAAGGTCGTCCAATTCGGGGCGGTGGAGATGGGGAACCAGACGCTGGAGAAGCTGAGCGAGCACCTGTCGGCCGCCGCCGAGCAGGATCTGGTGATCGTGCGGGTGTTGAAGGCACCGCTGGCACGGGTGTGGAAGGCCTGGACCGATGCGGAGCAGCTCGCACAATGGTGGGGTCCAAAGGGCTTTTCTATGGAGGTGGTCGCGTTGGATCTACGGCCGGGTGGGGTCTTTCACTATGCGATGAGCGCGCCCAGCGGGGGCTACGGAAAGATGTGGGGGAAGTTCGTGTTTTCGGAGGTGCTTCCCCAGGAGCGTTTGGTCTACGTCAACAGCTTTTCCGATGAAAAGCAGGGTTTCGCCCGGCATCCCATGGCCCCCACCTGGCCACTGGAGGTACACAACACCCTCACTTTTGTGGAGGAGGCGGGCACCACGGTGATGACCCTGCGTGGTCGGCCCATCCGGGCGACTGCCGAGGAGCTGGCGACTTTTGTGGGCGCACGCAGCAATGTGCAGCAGGGCTTCAAGGGCACCATCGACCAACTGGAGGCTTTTTTGGGAGAAGGCTGAGCTCAGGCCCGCCCAATCCCCAACTTCAGCAGCTTCGACTGCAGCGTGGAGGGGGGCAGCCCCAGCAGTTTTGCGGCTCCGCCCTCCCCATAGATTTTGCCGTTACAATGCGCCATCACGCGCTCCAGGTAGCTGCGCTGGTGTTCTTCCAGGTCTGGCCACGACACGGGCTCCCGGTCAGCGGCGGGCGACACCGATGCCAGAGCGCCTCCTCCTCCCTCCTCAAAAAGATCTGCCCCCAAAGGTCCAGAAGAACGGAGGATCGTCGCCCGCTCCAGGCTGTTGACCAGCTCCCGTACATTGCCGGGCCAGGCGCGACCCTGAAGCCGCTGGACGGCGCCATCCTCCAACCACCAGGGACCTCTGCCGGTTTTCCTTGCGAGATCCTGCAAAAAAACCTCGGCGATCGGCAGGATGTCGCCGACTCGTTCACGCAGTGGTGGCAGGCGCAGCGGAAAGACCGAAAGCCGAAACCACAGGTCTTCCCTGAACTTTCCCTCCCGCACTGCCTTCAAAAGATCGACGTGGGTGGCGGCGATCACCCGCACATCCACCTGGATACTCCGATCGGAGCCGACCGGTTCGATGGTGCCTTCCTGAAGGACCCGCAGCAGCTTTCCCTGCGCAGCAAGCGGCAGATCGCCGATTTCGTCCAATAGCAGGGTGCCACCGGAGGCCGTCTGAAAGCGCCCCGCGCGGTTGCTGCTTGCTCCCGAAAAAGCCCCTTTGACATACCCAAAAAGCTCGGACTCTACGAGATTTTCGGGGATGGCCGCACAGTTCAGCTTCACAAATGCCTCGTTCCGCCGGGGGCTCCACGCATGGATAGCCTGTGCAAGCACCTCTTTTCCGCTGCCCGTTTCCCCCTGAATCAGGACGGCGGTGTTCGTTTCCGCCACCAGCCGGGCATGGCTGACCAGCGACCGCATGGCCAGCGACTGCGAGTTCTGGAGGCGCCGCTCGGCTTCACTGCCACCACCCACCTCTTCCAACAAAAGTCGATTTTGTTCCTTCAGGCGACTGCGATAGCGATCCAAGGCCTGCGCCTGTTGCGCAAAAGCGATGGCCAAGCCCACCATCTGCCCATAGACCCCCGCCAATTCCGTGGCTTCCTGCGGATAGCTGCCGCAGATGCGCCGGTCCAGCGTGATCGCACCCAGGTTCTGCTCCCCGGCGAACAGGGGCACCACCATACAGGAGTGACCCTCGGGAAGATCGAGGATTCCATCGTAGGGATCCCCCTCCTCGCTGTGGTGGTGGTGCTCCTGCAAGGCGATGGGCCGACGCAGCTCCATGGCCTGCTGGATGGTGGGAAAAGCCTTGAGTAAAAGCCGATGATGGCGCACTTTTTCGTTGGCCAACGGCCCGCGCGAGCTGCGCACCGCCAGCTCCTGCCCCTCCAACATCAAGATGGCAGCAAGATCGTAGGGAATCACCGTTCCCAGCGCATCCAGCGCCCGCTCCAACATCCGGTCCAGGGCCGTGGGATCAGCGGCCAGCTCCACCAGCTCTTTCAGGTCGGTCTGCATGTCCTCAGAGGTAGCACCGATGAGTCGGTGTGTCCAGAGGTGGACCACCGGCGCTCTGGGGCGCCCAGCACCGATGACACCGATTTTTCGGTGTATCACCGATACTTCGGTGGGCGGCACACCGATTTTTCGTTGCATCCGAAGAGGCCGCAGAAGCCATATCCCAAAAAACATCTTCTTTCGCCAGGAACTCATCTCCAAAAAAGTTGGCACGCTCTTTGCTTAGGTGAGGGCATCCTCCGGTCAAACCCCCGGAGCTGGAGTCCCCCATGTTGACCATCGGCGATCGTCTCCCCTCCTTCTCTCTCACCTCCGTCGTCAGCCGTGAGTCTGGTAAAGAATTCGCCACCATCCATGAAAAAAGCTATCCCGGCTCCTGGCTGGTGCTCTTTGCCTGGCCCATGGACTTCACCTTCATCTGCCCCACCGAAATCGCCGAGTTCGGAAAGAAAAACCAGGATTTTCTGGACCGCGATACCCAGCTCCTCGGTCTCTCCACCGACAGCCACTTCGTCCACCTGGCTTGGCGTAACCAGCACCCGGATCTGAAGGAGCTGCCCTTTCCCATGCTTGCGGACATCAAACGCGAGCTTTCGGCGAGTCTGGGCATCCTCCACAAGGAGGCGGGGGTCTGCCTCCGCGCCACCTTTATTGTGGATCCCGAGGGCGTCATCCGCTGGGTGAACGTCAATGATCTGGATGTGGGCCGCTCGGTTCCCGAGGTGCTCCGTGTCCTGGATGCACTCCAGACCGGCGAGCTCTGTCCCTGCAACTGGAAGAAGGGCGAGGCGACATTGAGTGGAGGGGCATCCTGATGGAAACTATCCTTGCCTTAAAGGCCGAGATTCCGGCTCCGGCGCGTGACCTCGCCCTGAATCTGACCGCGGTCCTGGAGCCCGGCACCCTCAGCCCGGCTCAGCGCTGGGGGGTGGCCCTGGCCTGTGCGATCACCACCGGCTCCGCTCCGTTGAAGGATGCGGTACGGGCCGCAGCCTCGGCCGAGGTCGGGCCGGAGGTGCTGGAAGATGCGCAGGCAGCTGCGGCTTTGATGGCGATGAACAACGTCTTCTACCGCTTCCGCCACTTTGTGGGCAAACCCGGCTACAGCCAGCGTCCGGCGCGCCTGCGGATGAACCGTCTGGTGCGTCCCGCCGGGAGCAAAGCGGATTTTGAGCTGATCTGCTTGGCGGTGAGCACGATCAACGGCTGCGAGGTTTGTGTGCGTAGCCATGAAGAGGCAGTGTTGGCCGCGGCTCTGACCGAAGATCACGTCTTGGATGCGGTGCGTATCGCCGCAACCATGCGCGGGGTGGCAGTGGCGCTGGATGCGCGCTGAACACTCCGGGGGGGGATGGGCGTCAGACCATCCCCCCCTTTTGGTGATAGACTATCCACACACGGTGATTATCTTCTTTTTTCGAGGATATTTTGATGACCATCGACATCGGCATTCCTGATCCGGCTCGTAAAGAAGTGGCCCTTGGCCTCTGCCGCCTGTTGGCGGATTCTTATGCGCTCTACCTGAAGACCCACGGTTTTCATTGGAACGTGACCGGTCCTCAATTCCAGACCCTGCACCTGATGTTTATGGGGCAGTACACTGAGCTGTGGAATGCGCTCGACATCATCGCCGAACGTATCCGTTCACTGGGGGAGTTTGCGCCGGGAAGCTACACAACCCTGAAGTCCTTCACCAGCATCGCCGACTCGGACGGGGTTCCCGAAGCCCAGGCCATGCTCCGCGAGCTACTGGCCGGTCACGAGGCGGTGATCCGCACCGCACGCGCCATCCTTCCTTTGGCCGAGAAGGCTCAGGATCAGGTGAGCGCGGACGTCCTGACCCAGCGCCTGACCGTCCATGAAAAGACGGCGTGGATGTTGCGTAGTATGTTGGGATAGGGGGCTACTGCCATGCCCGCGCGCTGCTTCAGAAGTTCTTCGCGGCGAACCTGTGTCCAAAGGACGGCCTGACGGACAGCCTCTGCATTGTTCCAGTCCCCGAAGCGGTCGCGCGCCACATCATCAGGATTCAGATACTCTACCCCTTCGCTCCAGTGGTCGGCCCGTAGGCGAACAGTCACCGTCGTCTTACCGGATCCGTTCGGCCCCGCAATCACCAACAGGACGGGCCTCAAGACTTATCAAGTCCCTGCCTGTGAAGGCGAAACTGGTTTCGGATCTCAGTTTGGCGCAACTTGATACGATCACGCATCTCTACAAGGCTCTTCTCCCGCGCCTCCTTCAGCCCGCCGAACGCGCTGCGCATCAAGCCCGCGATGTCTTCATCGGAAGGCTCATAGTCGGGATCGGCGAGGTTACCCGGTGCTGGCATCCGCTGTGACTAACCCATGTTCCGACGGAGACACGGTCACATCGCACACCACTCCTGGGCTGCGTTATCTTTTCCCCACCCCGGAGCCCTTCTGCCTCCCTTCCCCAGCCCGCTTAGCTGCCCCCAGTGTGGAACCCCTTACCGAGCTGCCGACCTGCAGGGTGGGGTGGCCTCCTGCCGTAGCTGTGACCGCCTGTTTCCGGTGGCTTCTCCCCAGGCTGCACGACTGCCGGTGGTGAAGCCCGAGGGCTGGACGGTGGAAGGGGAGCCGGGGCGCATGCGACTGGTCTACCGCTGGTGGGGCCTGGAAGCGCTGTTTTACCTTGCGCTCGGTCTCATTTTTGCCGGTAGCAGTACCATGGCCTTTCTGTTTACCAAAGGACCGCCGCCCTTCCTCCTCATCCACTGGACCGCCGGTATGTTCCTCCTCTACTGGGGGGCTTGTACGTTTGTAAATCAAACGACCTATGACCTGGGGGGAGGCTGGTTCCGGGTGCGCCATGGACCCCTCTGGTGGCCAGGAGCCATCGATCTTCCTCAGAAATCCCTGCACCAGCTCTTTGTGAAGTGCTCTTCGATCCGGGTAAACAAGCAGCCACGCTGGCGGGTGATGGCGGCGGACCGCAACGGCGAGCTGCACCGGGTCAGCCCGCTGATGCCGAGCGTCCAACATGCCCGCTGGTTGGAGCAGACCATCGAGCAGGAGCTGGGCATCGAAAACCAGCGGATGCCGGGAGAAGTGTAGCCCCCGCTCCTCAATCCAACCCATACAACCTGGGTACGATCCGCGTCTCCAACATCGGCCCCCAGAAGAGCCACAGCAGCGCCCCCGCGACCAAAAAAGGCCCAAAAGGTACCTGCAACCGCAGTCCTTTACGTCCGATCAGCGCCGCGAGCACCCCCACGATGGAGCCGGTGACCGAACCCACCAGGATCACGACGGGCATTGCGGGGAGCGCACCAAAATAGCTCCCGATCAGCGCCAGTAACTTCGGGTCGCCCCAGCCCATCCCCTGCTCCTTTCGGATCAGGTAGTAGCCCCCCATGATCGGCAACAAGAGCCCTCCCCCGATCAGCGCGCCCACCACCGACTGCTGCCAGGTGGGTGCATCCGGGTAGCCCAGGTAGGTCACCAGCGCGGCCCCTCCCACCCCCACGGGTACCGCGTAGATCGAAAAGGGGTCGGGAATGATGTAGTGCTTCAGATCGATAAAGCTCAGCGCCACCAGGGCAAAAAGCAGGTACAGATACCAGAAGAAAGCCGCAACGTGGCCACCATCAAGCAGCGCCACATCCGGGATCACCCGCCGGAACAGGAGCACGGTCAGCACCCCAAACAGGGCCTCGATCACCGGGTACAAGGCGGAGATCTCCCCCTTGCAGGCTCTACAGCGCCCCCCCAGCCAGAACCAGGCCAACACCGGGACGTTGTCATAGGCAGCGATGGGCGTCCCGCAACGCGGGCAGGCCGAGCGCGGGTGTACCACCGAGCGGTCCTCAGGCATCCGCGCGATGCACACGTTCATAAATGAACCCAGACATACCCCAAAGATCCCCGCATAGACCAGACAGAAGACGTACAGGGGATTCATAGAGAAAAGCTCCGAAAGGTAGCTACAACCCGCTCTAACTCTTGACCCGTCAAGCCTTCATGGACCGGGACGGCCAGGCTCTCCGCACAAAAAGCATCGGCGCAGGGGGTCTCGGCGTGGGGCAGTCCCGTTAGTGCGGGCTGCCGGGAGAGGGGGATGGGATAGTAGATCGCGGTTTCAATGCCCGCTTCTGCCAGTTTTTCGCGCAGCCGATCCCGCGACGGCACCCGCACCACATACTGGTGAACCGGATGCCCCGGACTTCTGGGAAGACGGCGTACCCAGCATGGTAGCTCTACATCATAGATCTGCGCATGACGACGGCGTGCCGTCACCCGTGCGGGCAGATCCGGGAGCTGCGCCAGCAGTACTGCGGCCTGAAGTGCGTCCAGCCGCGAATTCGCACCCACCTGGCTGCCCACGCGATCATGCAGGTAGGGCGTGGACATTCCGTGGTGGCTGAGCCGTCGCAGGCGCTCGGCCACCGCAGCCTGATCCGTAAACACCATGCCCCCGTCTCCGGCCGCGCCCAGGGTCTTGGTCGGGTAGAAGCTGACGGCGGCAATCTGCCCCGTTCGCGGCTGAGGATCCGCCCCTGCACACTGGGCGCTGTCGTCCACCACCGGCAGATCGATCCCCGGCAACGGACATTCCTCTCCGTAGAGATGAACCGCGATCACCGCCCGGGTCGCCGCCCGGATGGGCAGCCGCCGCGGGTCCAGCAGCGGCAGATCGGAGCGTACATCGGCCACCACCGGCACCAAGCCCGCCCGCAACACCGCACCGGCTGTCGCAAAAAAGGTCACAGCCGGAACGATCACCTCTGATCCCGGCGGGAGATCCAGCGCCAGCAAGGCGTAGATCAGCGCATCCGTCCCCGAGTTGACGCCCACCCCAAAGCCCCAACCGAAGTGTTTCGCAAGCTGCCGCTGGGCCTCCTCCACCGTCGGCCCGCCCACATAGCGCCCCGACCGAAGCTGCTCCAGGACTGCGGTCTCGATGGCGGCACCCATTCTCTTGTGTCGAAGGGCCAGATCGGCCATCCGAATCACTTGAAGTCCCGACGTTCAAAGACCATCATCGCCACAAAAAGCACCGCTGCCGAATACGTCAGACCATAGGCGGCCGCATAGGCCAGCTCCGAGGCGGGGATAGCAACACCGTGTACCGCCTCGGTACGAACGTTAAAAATCTCCAGGTTGGGCAGCACCCGGTACAAGCCGAGCATCATTGCCTTCGCACCTGGATCCTCAGCACGGCTTCCAAAAAGATAGAGATCATCTGCAAAATGCCCGATCACATAGATACAGATCGAGTAAGCAGCAGCCGTGGTGGGCGCACAGAAGGTAGAGAAGAGTGTACACCAAGCGGTCAACAGCGTCAGCTCCATCATCAACATCGCGACCGCAATGTACACGCCGACCCCAGGCAGGCCCTGCTGCGTGCTGATGACAAGAGTATACAGCAGAGTCAAAAACCCAACTTCTACAAGAAGTGTCAACCACAACCCAAGGTACTTTCCCAACAACAGCATCCAACGGGAAATCGGCTTTGCAGCGAGCGTGTAGACGGTACGCCGTTCGATCTCTTTGTAGACCAGCCCCACCCCCAAAAAGATGGCGATGATCGCCGCAACGGCGGAGATCCCGCCCAGCGCCACCCCACGCACCACCTTGTCGGAGTCGCCGATGGTCAGCTCCTTCATGGCCAGCGACAAAAAGAGGAGGATCGCCGCAAAAAACAGGATGGAGTGCAGGATCCGATCCCGCACCGCCTCACGCAGAGTGTTGGTGGCCACCGCCCAGATCCGACTCATGCCAGTACCCCCATACGCCGCGACTCCAGCGGACGCGCCTGCTCCACCTCACTCAACAGAACCTGCTCCAGGGTCTTTTGTTTTGGTACTACCGTAATAATTCTGCCCCCACCCGCGCGAACCTGATCCAGGACCGCGTCCACCTGATCCGGCTGCAAGCGCAGATGGGCCCGACCACCATCACGCTGCTGAAGTCCAGGTAGATCCCCGGGATAGTCCACACTACAATCTACCCACTCCACCGTATGGCCCACCAGCTCAGAGAGAGTCCCCTGCCCACGCAGGCGCCCGCCCACCACGATGGCCACCCGGTCACAAACAGCCTCGATGTCCGAGAGGATGTGACTGGAGAAAAAAACAGTCTTTCCTCGTTTTTTCTCCTCCAGGATGATGTCCCGCACCAATACCCGGCCCATCGGGTCCAGCCCGCTCATGGGCTCGTCCAGCACCAGCATCTCCGGGTCGGCGATCATCGCCTGCGCCAGCCCTGCACGCTGCATCATTCCTTTTGAGAATTTCCCGAGGGGAATATCGGCAAAGCGTCCCAGCTCCACCCGTTCCAGGAGCTTGCGGATCCGTGCGTCGCGCCCTGCGGTGGGCAGCTCGCTCAAGTTGGCATAAAAGGCGAGGAATTCATAGGCGGTCAGGTATTCATAGAAATAGGGCCGCTCAGGAAGAAAACCGACTTTCTTCCGACTGGCCGGCTCCGGAACCTGTACCCCGTGGATCCAGGCCTTTCCCGTGGTCGAGGCCTGAAGGCCCATGAGGATCTTGATGGTGGTGGTCTTTCCGGCCCCGTTTGGCCCAACAAAGCCGAAGGTGGTGCCCTCCGGCACGTCCAGGTTCAGATCTTCCAGCCCCAAAAAGGGTCGCCTCCAGAAGCCGGTCAGGTAGGTTTTCCCCAGCTTCTCCGTATGGATCGCCGCAGGCATCAGCTCCTCCTCTCGCGGTGGCGCCCAAGCGCTTTTAGCTCCGCCTTTTTCACAAGATAGTCCTCCAGCTCAGCATCGGAAAGAGCCCCCGCACTCTGCCAATTGCACGTATTGCAGTAGGGGCCGCTCTCCGCAAAGCGCCCTTCCGCCTGGGCAACCCGCCAGCGGTGTAGCACCGGACCGTTCCACAGCTCCGCCAACGGTGTCTCCAGCACATTGCCCAGACGGTTGACAAGCCCCTCATCCAGACAGCAGGTGGTCAGGTCCCCATTGACATGGACCATCGGCGTATTCCAAAGACCGGCGCAGGCGGGACGAGACTTCACCCTCCCGGTTTAACGGGGCCGCCGTCGGCGGGCAGCGGTTATCTTGCGCTTCTCCCCGAGGTCCCTCATTTCCCCGCTCCGCGCCTTCCGCGCCCACGGCATCGGCAACGACTACCTCGTGGTGGACGCACCGATGAGCCCGGCCCTGGTGCAGGCACTCTGCGACCGGCACCGGGGGCTGGGCAGCGATGGGATTCTTCAGCCGATCCAAGCCCCCCCAGGTTGCGACTACGCTGTGCGTATCTACAACCCCGATGGCTCAGAGGCAGAAAAGAGTGGGAATGGGCTACGGATTTTCGCCACCTACCTGCGTCTGAAGTGTGGCGCTCCGTCGCAATTTACCGTATGGACGGCAGGCGGAAAGGTGAGCTGTGTTGTGGATGATCGCGCTTGGCCGCCGCAGGTACAGGTGGAAATGGGGCATGCCCGGGTAGGCGAGCCGCGCTCCTTTGAAGATATTTTTGTCACGCCCGTCTCGGTGGGGAACCCCCACGCGGTGGTCTGGGGAAGTCACCCCGATTGGCAGGCCCGGGGGGCACGTATCGAGCTTTCCGTAGAAGGTCGGACAAACGTTCAGTTTGCGGAAGTTGTGAACCAGCATACAATCCGGGCAAAAATCTGGGAAAGGGGAGCTGGACCCACACTTTCTTCGGGAAGCTCCTCCTGCGCCATCGCCGCGGCGGGGGTGGCACAGGGAAGGGTGCAGAGCCCAGTGACCATCCAGATGGAAGGTGGGGAGCTTTTTGTTGAAGTGAGCCCGGACATGCAGCTGCGGATGTCCGGCCCGGTGGAGCCGGTGGGCGAATTTCTCGTGGAGGAAGCATGGCTACACTCGCGCTCTTGATCCCTGTGGTCCTCGCCCAGGTCGAGCTGCAGACCGTGGTGGTGAATGCCTCCTTCGGCGGGCTCACCCCCACGGCGGTGACGGCAACGGTGCAGCAGGCGGGAGAGCGCCATGAATTGCGCCTCGTAGACGACGGTACGGACCCCAACGATGCCCGCGGGGACCGCGTGTACACGGGCACTTTTGAAGGCAGCCCGGCGCAATATCTTACCGTTGGCATGGCCGTAGAAATTGATGGCCAACGCCGAGATGTCTATGCCGGGACACTGCGGGTGGGGATGGAGCGTAGCCTGCAGTTGGCCTTTGAAGTCACCACCGGTCCCGACGGGAAATTGATGGGGGTGCGCCGCGCATCCGCCGCCCCCGGACGAATGAGCCATGCGACGGAGGTGGTGCCTCTGATGGCGGCCACCTTCTGGGCGGTTTTTGTACTGGTCCTGGGTGCCGTGTCGCTGAGGCTGCGGGAGCCATGAGGCGTCTCCCCGCCGGGCTGCTGCTATATTTCTGCTTCTCGGTCCTGTGGTCCTGGCCGTTGATCCTGGATCCCTTTACCTCGGTGGTGTCGCTCCACTTCGATCAGCTGCCTGCCGCCTGGCTGGTGTACGCCGCGCCCTCCTTCCGGGATGGCCTCTCCGAATTGTCAGCCTGGCCTGCGGGAGAGCCGCTGGTACGGCTCGATTCTTTCCTGTTTTTGATCCTGGCGATGGTGCTGCAGGGGCTGGTGCCGGGGCTGTTTCTGACCAACCTTTTTGTGTTGCTGGGGCCGGTGTGCTCCGCCTGGGCCGCCGAAAAACTCGCGCGGGAGGGATTGAAGGTCGAAGGACCGGCGGCGTTGATTGCCGGGCTGGCCTTTGGTTTTGCTCCGCTTGCGACGGTGGCCGTGCTGGAGGGGCATGTCTATTATCTGCTGAACCCTTGGCTTCCACTCTGTATTCTTTCGCTGCTTCGTAACACACCGCGTGACGACGTTTGGGCGGGCTTCTACTGGCTGCTCTGCCTGCTCACCACGGCCTACATGGGCGTAAACGCGACCTTGTTGGGTGGCGTTGTGCTTATCTATCGGTTTTTTCAAATCGAACGACGGATTCCATGGTATTTTCTGGGAATCACCGGCCTTACCGGGCTGATGTACGCATGCCTGTTTCTCGGGGGGGGAGGCCAGCATAGTCGGGAGGAGGGGGATGCGCTGGTACGTCTGGGCTCGGCCTCTTTGGCGACACTCGTGGCCTGGAACCCGTGGATGGATCTGAACCGGCACTCCCTCGCGCCGGCGATTGGGGTGGCGCCGTTGGCGCTGGCGCTTTTGAGCCCGGCGATCCGCCTTCCCGGCTGGAAATTGTGGCTGGGCCTGGGCCTGGGCTGCATCGTGCTGGCGGTGGGGCCAGTGCTGGAGCTGGGGGTGGCGCGGCAAGAAGCCTGGCCGACACTGCTCTATCCGTTGTTGAAAGCCGGTCTTTTCGATACCTACCGCTTTCCCATCCGCTTTGCCTGGGTCAGCAGCCTGTGCCTGGGCCTCTTGGCGGCCCGACTGGTGGCGCGTAGTCGTTGGCCGGGCATTTTTGTCGCCTTGGTTGCAGTAGACTGCCTCTTTCTCTCCGGCGCATTTTTGAGGATGCGTGCCCATCCACTGCCCATCCCCTCGCTCTACCGGCAGCTCCCCGAGGGAGCCGTCTTGGAACTGTACCCGGAGGTGGGCGGCACGCAGGAAGACATGGCCTTCTACCAGCAGAACCTTTCCTGCTACTACCAACTGGGCCACGGCCACCCGATCCTGGAGCGCTGCCTGAACACCGACATGGCCCAGAGCCCCCGGCTGAGCGCAAGTCGGGAGCTTCAACATCGGCTTCTCGACAGCGAGGGCTCCGTTCGTGACGCCCTGGCCGCACTTCAGGTGGCGAGTGTGGTGGTACATATGGACCTGTACCAGAGCGAAGAGCGCGGCGACATCGTGAGTGGTCTGAACAACGCCCTGGGCACTCCTTTGGGAGAAAGCCGGGATGGCGGAGAGTGGCTTATGGCCTGGGAGCTGCGATGAACCTTCTCTTTTGTTTGGTCTCTCTTGTGGAAGCGCGGGATTTTGCGGTCAAAGTCCACGACCGCGACGGCAGCCTGGGGGAGCAGGTGGAGGTGGAGCTGAGCGGCGGTGGGCAGAGCTGGACCCTGCAGCTCCGCGACGATGGCCAGGATCCCGACGGCATGCGTGGAGATCGACTCTACACCGCCAAGGCCAGCTCCATCGGCATCGACAGCGGAAAGCTCAGGGTCAACGCCGGGGGAAAAACCTGGACCGGCGAGTTTTTGTTCGAGGAGAACTCCGATCCGGTGATCCTGATTGGCCTGGAGGCCGATGGTCGGGCCATGGGCTCCACGCACGAGGTGATGTTTCTGCCGGATCAGCAAGGGGGAATGCCTGGAAATGTGGGCGGAAGCCCCGGTAGCCCCGGCAATCTGGGTGCGCCGGGAGCGATGGGGAGTGCGGGTGGGATGGGAAACCCCGGTACCATGGGTACGCCGGGAAGTATGGGAGCATCCGGCACAAAGCCCGGCGGGGTGGGAGCCCCGGGAGGCATGGGGAGCCCCGAGACGATGTCCGCACCTGCCAATCCCATGCTGGGTGGCGAAAAAAGTCGCTCTGGCCCGCCCAAAGGCCTGTGGTTGGGCTATGGAGTACTCGGCGGCATTTTTGTTGGACTGGGCGCGATCGCCTGGACCCGCCGCGAGCCCCGGATTCCCGGCATCAACCGTGCCCCCGTCAGCTATTCCGCAATCAAAGGCCCCTATCAGGCAGGAGAGCTACCCGATCTATGGGTAGGCAAAGCGCCGGAAGGAGCTCTGGCCCTGGAGCCCGGCCCCTGGAGTCCCAAGGAGATTGCCCTGGGCCTGCTCGCCGTCGGCAAGCCGGTGCGTGTGGTCGTCGGAGAAGCAAGCCAAGTGGCCGGAAACTATGAGGATTTGGCCAAGATATTGGCTGGGCGGGCCGCGCTCCTGTGGCTGGAGACTCCATGAAAGTTCTATCCGGGCGCTATGGGCTCTTGGAAAAGCTGGGCGTGGGTGGCGTCGCCTCCGTGTGGCGTGCACGTGACCAGACATTGGGCGAAGAAGTGGCGATCAAGCTCCTTCATCCTCACCTTGCTGGAGACCCGGTTGCTCGCGAGCGGCTGCGGCGAGAGGTGGTGGCGGCCCATCGTATCCCCGGCGGGGGCAGCCTGAAGATTTTTGACTTTATCGAGGAAGAAGAAGAAGTTTTTCTGGTAGAGGAGCGGGCGGAGCGCGATCTGGCCAGCAACCTGCCGCTGTCCTTGGAGGAGGGTCTGGCGGTGGGTGCGGCGGTGGCGAGGACCCTCCAGTCTGCCCACCGTGCGGGGGTACTACACCGCGACCTGAAGCCCAGCAACCTCCTGGTTCTTTCAGGAGCAGGCCCCCTATCCGAGCGGGTGCGCCTTGCCGACTTCGGCCTGGCCCGGCTGGAGGACCGCGCCGGGGGCACCGCCACCGCCGCCTTGGCCGGCTCGGTGGGCTACACGGCGCCGGAGGTCTATGACGGAATCCTCGATGATCCCCGCTCCGACCAGTATTCTCTCGCAGTCTGCATCCACGAACTCTTGACAGGTCAATTGCCCTGGGGAGATGCGCTGGCGGCGGAGATCCTGCGCAAGCAGCTCGGCGAAGAGGCCAGTCCCGCTGCCGATCTTCCGGCGGCCGTCCGCGCGACTCTGGCCCGCGCGCTGAGCCGCAGTCCCGACGGTCGTTTTGCTACGATGGAGCTCTTTGCCGCGGCCCTGGAGGCGTCCCAACGGGGCGAAAGCCCGACCCCGGTGGAGCTCGGGCCGCTGTGCCCCCACTGCGGGGCGCGGCGGGTGCGCGGGCTGGGAGTCTGCCCCGGCTGCG
The DNA here is from genome assembly GCA_903891165.1 of uncultured Pseudomonadota bacterium. Taxonomy (GTDB): domain Bacteria; phylum Myxococcota_A; class UBA796; order UBA796; family SXON01; genus CAITDR01. The sequence continues at coordinate 12,139 of CAITDR010000185.1, read as the reverse complement.
GCCGCCGTGCAGCGATCATTCCCAGAGGGAAAGGTGCCTATCAGGCCCGGGTCTACGCCCCACCCCTGCGGTTCCAACTGGATCGGAACAACAATTGGGACACACTGACCTTCACCGATAAGCAGAAGATTGTAAATACCACTACAGAAGCCACCGGTGCTCCCCTGCGATCCGCCGAGGACGTGGACGGCGCCCTGCGGCGCCCCATCGTCATCGCTGCCGACGGTCTGGACCGCGCCGGGGCGGAGACCCTGGTGGGCCGCTTCCGCGAAAATGGACTGACTGCCGAAGTTTTTGGACCTGACGCTCCCGGGAAATTCTGGCGGGAGTGGTGGGTGAAGCTGATCCCCGCCCTCCCCGCGGTCGGGTTGCTTCCCATCGGGTTCGCCTTTGTGGACGTTGCTCAGAACGGAGATCCGCTGAAGGCGGCCATGTTTCTCCCCGTAGGCGCCCTCCTTTTTGCCTCCTCCGTCTTGCGCTGGGCCACGAAGCCACGGCCCCTCCTGGCCGATGGACCCGGCGGCACGTTGGCCACTGCTGAGGGGGTGGTCTTCACAAAAGAGCTGGAAGATGGTTTATCTTCGATTCGCAGTGCCTCGGTGCGCGGGCTGTTGGGCGAGGTGTATCGGGCGGCGGCCGGCCTGCAGGCGGCGCTGGGCGTTGCACCCGAAAATGCCAAGCAGGAGGGGCGGGCGGCAGCCAAAGAAGCCTGTGAAGCTGCTCTTTCACTCGCCCATCGCCTGGAGTGGGTGGAGGAGGCCCAGCCTCAGCGTCGCGGAGGCCGTCGGGAGATGAACATCGAGGAGGACGCCCAACGGGAAGAGGCAGAAGTGCGCATCCGAAGTGCCCTACTCTCCTTGGCGGCGGATCTGCGTTCGGCCACCACGCGCCTGGCCGCCCAGCCCGAAGCCCTGCACGAAGCCCGGGAAGCGGTGGGGCGTCTGCAGGATGTCATCACCGCCTTGGGCGCTGCCCCGAAGCCGAGCCCGTCGAAAGCCTCCGCAGCGTCCCCTGAGGACATCGCACATAAAGCCCGTCTATCAGCTCAGAGGCAGAAGCAGTGATCCGCCTCCTTCTCCTATTCTTTATCATCGGACTTCTGAGTCCATTGAGCGGATGTGCCAAAAAAAAGGTGGTACAGGGAGAGTGGCTGCGGCAGGTGCACTTCGACGGCAACGAGAAGAAGGGCCTGCAAGGCCTGGAGAACTCCACCAACGATGCCGTCCTCAGCGACGCCATGGAGCAAAAACACGGCCTTCGTCCAACATTTTTTCGGCCACGTCAGGACATCTCCCGTCTGGATCGGCAGCTGTTGGCCGAGGATGGCCGACGCCTGGAGACCCTCTACGCCCACCACGGCTACTTCGACGCCGAGCTGGACGGCTGGGTGATCAAGCGGCCCAGCGTCCCCGAAAAACGAAAGGTAAAACCTGTCAATGCCCGCGGTATCGTGCGCCCACGCGAGCCATCGCTGTTGCAGACCATCCACCTGGAGGGTCTGCCCCCTGGCCCCCTCTACAACACCCTGCGCGACCGTATCGAGCTGAAGGAGGGCGATGTCTTTGAGCTGGAGGCCTATGAACGCGGCGTAAGTGCTATCCGCACGGACCTCCAGGAACGGAGCTATGCCTATGCAAAGGTGGATGGCCACATCGAGGTGGACCCGCAGAATTTCCAGGTGCATATCTCGGTAACCGTGGACCGCGGACCGGCCTGCCGCTTCGGCGCCGTCCAGGTGACCGGCGCCAAAAAAGTGCCGAAAAAACGCCTGGAGATCGACGTCAAAGAGGGAGAGCCCTACCACCTCTCCACCCTGGAGGCCACCCGCCGAAAACTCTTCGCCCTCCGGGTTTTTCGGCTGGTCAACGTCACCCCGGATCTCTCCGACCCCACCCGCACCGTAATCCCGGTGAAGGTGGAGCTGCGCGAAGCCAAGACCAAGTCGGTACGTCTGGGCTTGATTGCCATGTACGACAGCGGAAAAATCTCCAGTGGCGCCTCGGCCGTCTACGAAGATTGGAACCTCTTCCGGCAGCTGTGGACCCTGCAGCAGGAGGTCTATGCGGGGCTCGGCTATACCGACCGTCTTGCGCCGGTCGCATCCATCAAAGGAACGGTAAACTTCCATAACTTCCCCGTACATGGGCTGGATTTTCTCCAGAGCGGACTCGCAGAGCAGGCCCTGGAGGTGGGCTACCAGAGGCGATCTGCGGCCTACAACCCCTCGATCGCCTGGGTGGGCTGGGATCGGCATGTGCTGTCGGTGGGCTACCGCCTGAAATTCACCGACTACGCCTTCACCTCCCAGACCGTCCTGGACGCGCTCGCCGCCGAGGAAGAAGATGGTATCCTGGAAGATCCTTATCTTCTCTCCATTCTGGAGCAGAGCTGGACCTACGAGGGCCGAAACGATCCCTTCTCCCCCTCGCGCGGTTGGTATTGGGTACTACAGTTCGCCGAGGCGGGCGGGCCTTTCGGAGGAGACTACGGCTTTTTCCGGGTGGCCGGAGAAATCCGCACCTACCGGTCGGTGGTGCGGCTGTGGGGCTGGGATCCCGATCTGGTGGTCGCGGGCAGATTGGGTGCGGGTATCGAGCTGCCCTACAATGCAGAAGGGAAAGGCGCTGTTCCCTTGGATGAACGCTTTTTTTTGGGCGGTGGTGATACCGTGCGTGGCTGGGGCTACCAGCGACTGGGGCCCCGGATCAGCACCTCCGACACCGCCGAAGGGGGCTTGATTCGCGCTTTTGGCAGCATCGAGCTTCGGAAGCAGCTGCTCTGGGGTATATCGGCGGCTGGTTTTCTGGATGGGGGAAGACTCTGGGACGACTTTGCTGGGTTAAACGCCAGAGATATTCAGTGGACCGTCGGCGGTGGCCTGCGGTATCACTCCATTGCCGGACCCCTGCGGCTGGACCTTGGAGTACGACTGGGGGAGGACCCCTACGGCGATAACCCGCGACTTGCCCTGCACTTTGGCCTGGGCGAGGCATTTTGACCTCGGATTCGTCACGAAATTTTCAAGGAGGGCTGAAGAAGTCCGGCCGTGGGTTATACGCCGCACCCATTAGAGGTTCCCATGCTGGGCCTGCTCCTCGTTTCCCTTGCTTCCGCCGGTCAAATCTACGATCAAACCCAGTCTGCCGCCTCGCTCATCTGGGCCGGTGTGGACTACTCTCGGGCGCGTTTTTTTGTGCCTGAGACCTTCGACAACCCGGAGGAGATCACATTCTTCAATCCCGGTGGGGGCTTGCGCGATGCGGTCCGTCGCTACGGGAAGCCGGCGGATGCTTGGAATGACCTTGTGAAGGAGTGGAACATCATGGCTCAGAACGACCTGATGAACCGCTATGAAGAGGTGATGGAGCGTGACTTTACGGCCGATCTGCCCACCGAGGCGGGCCAGACCAGCGGGAAGAAAGAACCCTACTTCGAGTCCCAATACGAAGCCAAAAACTATCCGATGGATATGACCTCGCAGACCATCTCCGACATGGTGAAGAAGTACCGGCTGAAAACCAAAGATGGACTCGGGCTTGTCTTTATCTATGAACGCGCGTCCATGCTGGACAAGCAGGGTTGTGTGTGGCCCACGTGGTTCGATGCAAAGACAAAGACAGTAACAAAGACAGAAAGAATGTGCATCAAGCCGGGTGGATTGGGGTTTCGGAACTATTGGCTTCGCCCCGTGGCGGACATCGCGGACGAAATGATCAAGGCGCTGAAGAAGAAGGAACTCTGAGGCCAAGAGGCGAGGGCCTCGCAATCCGGGCGGAAACAGGTTAGCCGCCCGCGTGCCATTCCCCCCCCTTTCCGCTCCTCTGCAGCGGGCACTCGATGCCCACGGCTACCAAGAACCCACCCCTGTCCAGGCGGCAGTCCTGGTGCCCGACGCGGAAGGTCGCGACCTGCTGGTTTCGGCGCGTACCGGCTCGGGGAAAACCGTCGCCTTCGGACTGGCGATGGGGCCCACACTGCTGGCGGGCACCGGATCAACGCCGCGTGCGCTGGTGGTTGCGCCCACCCGCGAGCTGGCCCTGCAGGTTGCGCGGGAGCTGGAGTGGCTCTACGCCCAGACCGGGCTTCGCATCCAGGCCTGTGTGGGCGGCATGGATCCCATCCGCGAGTCGCGTGGCCTGCGGGCGGGTGCCCACATCGTCGTCGGGACGCCTGGGCGTTTGTGCGACCACCTGGACCGCAAGGTGCTGGACCTGAGCGCGCTGTCCACCGTGGTCCTCGACGAGGCCGACGAGATGCTGGACATGGGCTTCCGCGACGAGCTGGAGCACCTTTTGGATGCGACGCCCGCAACGCGGCGCTCCCTGCTCTTTTCGGCCACCATCCCCAAAGAAATCGTGGAGATGGCCGGGCGCTACCAGAAGAATGCACTGCGTATCGCCACCGCGGACTCTGAGGAGCCTCACGCCGACATCCAGTACCGGATGGTTCCCTTTGCCCAGCGCGAGCGGGAGCATGTGGTGGTGAACCTCCTGCGCTTCCTGGAGCCCAAGAGCGCCCTGGTATTTTGTATGACTCGCGAGGGAGTAAATCACCTCCACTCTGCACTTCTGGAACGTGGCTTTACAGCCGTGGCCCTGTCCGGCGAGCTGTCCCAGGCCGAACGTGGCCGGGCGCTGACCGCCCTACGCGACGGAAGAGCAAGGGTGTTGGTTGCGACGGATGTGGCCGCTCGTGGTCTGGACCTTCCTGCGTTGGATCTGGTGATCCATGCAGACCTGCCCTGGGATGCACAGACGCTGAAGCATCGTAGTGGCCGTACCGGACGTGCGGGACGGAAGGGGACCGCGGTGATCATGGCGCCGCTGCACCGCCTGCGGATCGCCGAGCGCCTGGTGCGCGAGGCCAAGGTGGATGCCGCTTGGACCCCACCGCCCAGCTCTGCTGCCATCGCCGAGCGCGATCAGGAACGTCTGATGGTGCAGATCTCGGAGATGCCGGTCGGAGAGGAGGAGGACAAGGCCCTGGCCACCCGGCTATTGGAGACACATACCGCCGAAGATCTGGCCGCCCGCCTAGTGGCGATGTGCCGAGGAGCCCTGCCTGCTCCTGAAGAATTGCCCGAGACCGAACATGCCGTCAACCGGATGCGCGCCCCGGTGCGAAAGCCGACTCCGAGCGGACCCGCACCGGGCGGCTCCGGGGTGTGGTTCCGGGTGAACATCGGCCGGGAGGAAGATGCCGACCCACGCTGGCTGGTGCCACTGCTCTGCAAGAAGGGCGGGGTGGAGAAGCGGCACATCGGCGAGCTGCGGATCCGGGATCGGGACACCTTTTTTGAGGTAGCCCCCGACGTCGCCGACCGTTTTGACGCCGCAGCGCAGCGACCCGACAAGCGCTTTCCCGGTTTGCGCTTTTCCAAAGCAGGACGGCAGAGCTGAGGTCAACTTTCGTCCTGTTTGGGCCACTCCAGACCCATGGCGGGTTGCTAAGCTAAGGTGCAGAACCGGATGACTTGCGCCCACGGAGCTTCAGATGTTCGCACTCCTCACTCTCTCTACCGCCTTTGCTGAAGTTCCTGCCTGGAAGTGGACTTCAGAGCCGGTAAAGTTTCATGCAGAGACGCACATCTCCCAGCCGCGGGGGGCCCGGTACGAAGCCTTCTACAACCTGGATGCCTGGGCCACCTCAGTGGATCTGGCCACCGAGTTCTCCTGTCAGGCCACCGGCGAAAAGGGGATGGTGCGGTGCAGCTTTGAGTGGCTGAAGCTCTCCGGCCGCGCGGCCAAGCCGGCGGAGCAGGAAGAGCTGGAGAAGATCCTGACCGAATGGGCCGACCGGATGGCGGGCTACACGGTGGAGCTGAGCATCAACAGCCTGGGCAAGGTGCAGGCCATCGATCTGGATGGCACCGAGCGTGCCGACTCCCGGCAGGGCTTTATTGTGGAGCGCGAGCGCCTGCTTCTGGTGCGCATCTTTTGTATGCTCGACCAGCCTTTTCCCAAGTCGGAGGCCGCCTATCAGGAAGGTTGGCCCGGCAAGGGCTGGCTGCCCCTCTTTGCATTGATCAACACCACCGGTACCTCGGGATCGATGTCGTTGACCTACACCAATCAAGAACCCCGCAATGGTTATGTTTTTGTCGAGACGGCGGGGACAGGCCTGATCAGCGCGGGTGCAGGGGTGGACTCCGGGGGTGACTCGCTGGTGAACGCCTCGGTCGCGGGCAGCACCCTCTTTGATCCGGCCGCGGGCAACATCGCCTACCGCAACTTCGTGATGGAAGCCTACTATCTGAGCGGGAATTCCAGCACCCCTTACTACCAGCAGAGTGCCGCAATTCAGCGCATCGCCGCTTTTGGGACACCGGGAGCCAAGGTCCCCGCACTGCCTCCCGGCCCACTGCCCGACACCGCCGCTCCGGCCGCGGCGCCTGAGGCCGCTCCTGCACCCGCAGCTCCTGCTGAGCCTGCGGCCCCTGCACCCGCAGCGCCTGCGGCCCCAGCAGCCCCAACCGAGCCAGCAGCTCCCGCACCAGTCCCCGGCTGAGGCCGTGGATCTCGCTCGGTTTTCGGCCCTGGCACATCGCTGGCACGACTTCTGCTCGCCGGTAGACCCCGACCGTTTTGACCGGATGATCGCCCGCCTTCCGATTGGAGCGGAGGATCGGGTTCTGGATCTGGGCTGTGGCAACGGAGCGATGTTGGCGCGGGTCTGCCGCTCTTTTGGCGCCCGAGGGGAGGGGGTCGAGCAGAGCCTTGGGATGATGGAGGCATGCCGCAACCACCCGGAAATCGAAGTGTTTTCGGGGGATGCAAACAATATTACACTGACGCCGGGCTATGCCCTGGGTCTGGTCGTGGGCGCCACCCACATATTCGGGGGGCTGGAGGGCAGCCTCGCGCGGCTGGCCCCGCTCTTGGCACCGGGAGGACATGCTCTGATTGGCCAGGTTTTCTGGAAAAAGCCGCCTTCGGAAGCTTTTTTGAGGTTGTTGGGCGCGCCCAAAGAAGTCTTCTCGGACCTGGACGGCACATTGCAGCCGCTCGATCGGGCCGGTTTCCGCTTTCTACGCGCACAGGTCAGCGGCGAGCTGGAGTGGGATGCCTATGAGGGGCTCTATCACCAGTCCATGGAAGCCTGGCTACGCGACCACCCCGATGATCCCGACCAGACGGCATTTACGCAGCGATTTTTGGACGTGCGCCGTCGCTACTGGGAGGGGGGGCGCGACTATTTAGGCTTTGTGCTGGCTTTATACCGATTGTAAGCCAGACAAAAGGCGCCCGGGCCTCTGGCCCGCGCGCCTTCCTGTTTTTGAAGATCCAGGGCTTATTCCACCGATCTTCCCCCTCAGACCCCGAGCAGCTGCACTAGCTTCTCGCGGTTGGTAAGGCCAACGTGGATTCCCGCCTTCTGCCCGCCCCTGAATACCAGCACAGTGGGCACCGAACGGATGCCGTATTTCTGTGCGATGGCGGAGTTTTCGTCGATATCCAGCTTTCCAACTTTGATTTTGCCCTGGTACTCATCGGCCAGCTTGTCCACCACCGGGGCCAAGGCCTTGCAGGGGCCACACCAGGTTGCGGTGAAGTCCACCAGCACGGGAACGTCGCTCTTGAGCACTTCGGCCTCGAAGTTGCCGGTTGTGAAAGTCTTTACGTTCGCGCCAGCCATGTTGACTCCTGAAGGATACAAATCCTAATCGCGCCGGGCCTGTTGGCAAGGGCTCAGCCCGCGTAGAGCCGCACGTCGGTGGCCACCTTCTCGGCCAGCCGCAATGCGGTGGGCAGATCGGGGTGACGAACGATCAAATAGCCATCGCTCACCAGCGTCTGAAGCCAGTTTCGCCGGTGCTCTCCGGGCTTCAGCAGATCTTCGGCAACAATGTAGCGTCCGTACTGCTCGCGGAAGGTGTCCAGCCCCTCGATACGCCGGATCTTGCCCTGACCGAGTGCTCTCTTGAAGATAATCGCGGCGTTGTACTTCCGTTCCAGCGGAACCAGTCCGTTGGGCAGCGGGCGCGGGCTGTTGCCATGCCCATTGGGTTCAAAGCTGTGCCAGCACACCGCCCGGGCCCACTCCCGGTACAGGTCGATGTCGCAAGAGAAGTTCATTTGGTCGATAAGCCGTGCGCCGCCAACCCGGCAGCCGATCTCACCAAAGACCACTTCTCCATTGCTCTTTTTGTACCACTCCATGTGGGTGAAGCCGGTACCCATGCCGAGTGCCTTCAGCACCCCGTAGCCCAGCTCAATACCACCGGCATAGCGAGGTTCAAAGACATCTTTCATGGCAACAATGATCGGACTGATCCACTCGTTGGTGCGCGCCACCAGCGGCCTGGGAAGATATTGGGCGATGTTGAAGAATGCAGGGCGACCTTCAATACTTACGGTATCGAAGGTGAACTCCTCGCCATCAACAAACTCCTCCACACTCACCTCAGCCACATGCCGCGTACGCTGCACGATCTCGGCCAGCTTTTTGGCGTCGTCCACGCGGTAGGTGTCGGCCGAGCCGGCACCGGCGATGGGCTTGATGATCAGGGGGTAGCCGACTTTTTCGGCAGCAGCCCAGATCTCCTGCTCGGTGCGCGCCCGGAAGTGGTGGGGCACCCGCAGACCCGCCGCCTCCACCCGCTTTTTCATGATCTCTTTGTCGCGAAAGCCGTTCACCACGTCCACCGACATGCCAGGGATACCCATGGCTTCCCGCAGCTCGGCCGCCAGCAGCACAAAGGGCTCCCACAGGCACTCGATGCGGTCGAACTGTACACCCCAGCTTCGTACCGCTTGGTGAATGGCCTTGACATCATTGAGAGAAATCTGCCGATAGTCGGCCAGCGCCCTCCGTACTTTGGGAGACAGGGCGGCCGGGGGCGAATCCCCAATCCCGTATACCCGTGCCCCCACTTCGGCGAGGCCACGGGTGAAGTCCTGCATTTCGATGGGGTACTGGGGGGAGAGGAAGAGTACGTTCATCCCCTGCGGCTATCAAGGATCGTCGCGGCCGGCACCCACCACGTCCTTCTACCGACGCCGACGTAGCCCAAAGAGCCCGGCCAAGAGCCCGAAGGCCATGGGCACGGTCCCAGCGCCACCGTCACAGCTGCAGCCTCCGGTCGTGGAGAGCTCTACGCTGCCATCGCCGGTACCATCCTTGCCGCCATTTCCACCATTTCCACCGTTGCCACCATTTCCGGTGTCATCAACGGGGCCGCCACTATCATCGGTGGAAGCAGGCGTATCGTCGTCATCACAGGCTGCGCCAATGCCGTCGCCGTCTTTGTCTGCCTGTTCGGGATTGGCGTCGTCTTGGCAATTGTCTTCGTCGTCGATCACGCCGTCGTTGTCGGTATCCAGCGCGGAGAGCGTGGGATCCCAGAAGTACACGTAGCTGCGGTCGGCCGCCCCGGCATTGTAGGAGTAGAGGCCCACGCCATTCATCTTCCGGTTGTCCGGTGCTGCAGCTTCGAGGCGCAGATTTCCGGATCGCGCCACGATGTTGCCATCGTTCAAAGTGATGGTCATGTCGAAGACGGTCTGCAGATCAAAACCGCCGCGATCTTCCGCCAGCACCGTCGCGGTTCCGTTAGACACCGCGATCAAAGCGGCGTTTCCGGCCCCGACTGCATCCAGGGGGCAGGTAGAGTCCCCCGAAGCCCCACAGAGGAGAAAGGCGAAGTAGTCCTTGGGACCTTTGACACCAAACACCACGCCGATGGTATCGTCGTCGTCGGTGTAGACCTGGGTCGTGAAGCGGCCGTCGTTCACGTCCACGGCAGGGTGGAAGAGCAGGTTGTTACAGGAATTCACCCAGCGCTGGTCGCAGCCGGCATCCTCCCGATCGTCCGTGGCGGGCAGCGCATAGTAGGTGCCGTCCTGGCCCTGGTAGCCATACCAGGGATCCTGATCGTAGCCGCTCTCCCAGCCGTCATAGCCATTCAGCTCGGTGTTGGCGGGAAACTCTGTGTATTTCCAGATCTCCACTTCTGCAGCAAGGGCCAGGGACAACAGACCGAACAGCATTCGAAACCTCCACGGCAGCTATTATGAAGTGGATCGGCCGACCCTGCCGATGGAAAGCGTCAAGAATCTATCAGGTCTATCGTGCCCGGCAGAGCTGTACACGCTCGTAGGGATCGTGGGCGAAAGTCCAGGGAAGGATGGTTCGCCGCGGAGGATCGCCCATCTGCCAGTTGGCATGCAGGTTTGCATGGCCCGCTGCCGAGTAGCCCCGGGGCAGCCAGGACCAGAGGGGGCCGGCCTCCTCTTGCCCCAGCGGCGCACACTCCCAAAGCTCCAAGGGCTGCGGCCAGGACTGCTCGGGGCGCAGAAGGAGTTTTTGGGGAGGCGGATGGCTCTGCGCCTCAGCCGCCTGCCAGCCGCGTTGCTCCATCTCCCACTGCAGGCCCCAATGGCCGGTAAAAAGACCCTTTTCTTCGAACCCTGCCAGCAGCCGCTGCAGCATGGCCCGCTGCGCAAAAGCCCCCTGTGCATCATCTGCCTGGAGTGCCACCCCCAGCAGGATGGACACAATTGCAGAACTCCAACGCCAGCGATTTTCCTGATGGAGACCCAAAATCACTGCGGGCAAAAAGGGCAGCCAGTAGCGGGTGGCCACAAAGCGCAGCCCCAGCAAAAACAGCAGGCCCCCGACCGTCCAAAAAAACAGCTCCTTCCTCCGTAATGAGCCAACCAGAGATGCGCCCCCCAGCGCGCAGAACAGGGCCCCGGCCCAGCCCCAGGGCCAGCCGAGCAACAGACCCGCAACCGCCCCCAACGCCATGTTCCGGCTCCAGTCCCGCAGCGGCAGCGCCGCCGCCCCTCCCAACATTGCCAGGGCGGCGGCCAATTTGTGGAGCCAGTCCTCCGGCGTGTTGGCCACCGACTGGAAGGATCCCATGGCCAGCAGGTGCAACTTTCCGTAGGCGTGGATGTCGTGGATACCCAGGAGAAATATGGGGATAAAGCCGGCAAATGCCCCAATCGTCCTCCTTCCCGCAAAAAAGGCCATCGCCGCCAGCACCAGCGGCAGGGGCAGGGCACTGTAGCGAAATAGCGCCGCCATTCCAAGGAGAATGGCGCCCCACAGGCCTGGCCTCCCCCGATCCTGCTCTTCCAAAAATAGAGCGCTACCCGACAAAACCAGCGCATAGAGGGGCGCATCGGGCATCAGTGCTGCTCCCGAAAGCAACACAATCGGACTGCCGAGCAACAAAAGTGCCCCCGCCTCCGGGCTGCTCAAGAAGCGGCGCCCAAGCTGCCATGCCCCCCACAGGGCAAGGGGCAGCCAGAGGAGCATCCAGAGGCGCTGCAGCGGCACGGGCAGCCCAAACACCGGCGCCAACCACCATGCGATGCCAGGCGGGTTGGAGAGCACCGCAAAGGCCGTCTCCGTGGTGCCCTGCCAGTTGATGGGGATGGCGTGGGGACGCCAGGGGTCCAGCACCGCGCCGCGTGCGAGCACCAGAAAATTGGCCTCGTCGTAGTGGGGGGGGCGCCCGATCCAGGGCAGCTGCAGGCCTATCAGCAGCACCAGCAAGGCCCAGAAGCGGGAGGGCATGGTGCAGCCTACCCCCGCCACCCGGCGGGGGCCACTGAATGAGGCTTCATTCAGTTTTGCTTCAGGCGGAAAGCAGCGAAAGCAGCGCGCTGCGCACGTCGGCGGTTCCGGCGCTGCCCCCCATCTCGGCGCTGTGGACACCCTGCTTCAGGGCCCCCTCCACGGCGGCCTGAAGGCGGCGTGCGGCATCCCCCTGGCCCAGGTGGTCCAGCAGGTCCACCGCCAGGCGCAGCATGGGGTAGGGGCTACTGCTGGGGTGGGGGTTCTCAAACATCACCACCCCATCGCCCAGGTTCACCCCGGTAGCAACCGTGGTTCCACCCGCCATTCCCGCGGCGCAATCGCTGACAATATCTCCAAAGAGATTGCCGCACAGAAGTACGTCAAAATCCTGGGGCCAGCGCACCAGCTTCATACACAGCGCATCCACGATCACTTCGTCGTGCTGAATATCCGGGTACTCCGCCGCGATCTGCTGGCTGACCCGCAAGAACATCCCGTCGGCTTTCTTCAGGATGTTGGACTTGTGGACCGTGGTCACCTTTTTGCGGCCATGTTTACGCGCAAATTCAAAGGCAGTCCGACTGATGCGCTCGCAGGAGGCGCGGGTGGT
>CAITDR010000184.1 GCA_903891165.1 uncultured Pseudomonadota bacterium | reverse complement strand
CCCTCCAACTTCACGTCCGAGTCCGCGAGCGAAATCGAGCCGGTTGCGGGGCCATAGACGACGTGAAAGGCCTCCCCTCCAGGTGCCCCCACCAGAAAATCCTGCGTGCCGTCGCCGTTGGTGTCGGCGATTCCGGCGCCATAGCCCGCATAGGTATTATCTTCTCCGGTGATGGTGAGCGTCGCACTGCTTTCTGCGTTTTCCCCGGTCAACCCTCCGGCGAAGAGGAAGACGCGTCCTTGCGCGGTGTCCGCTGCTCCGTGGAGGGGGGCCGTCACGAGAAAGTCGTCGCCTGCATCGCCCGTAATGTTCCCGCAGGGAATCACCTCCGACCCGAACCGGGCCTCCTCGTAGGTACCATAGATGTGGGCCACGGCTGCCTCGGTCGCCGTGTGGCTATTGCGTAGATTCAGGGGAACAAGGTAGACCGCACCAGAAAAATTCCGGGACGTACTTTCTCCGACAGAGATCAAAATTTCTGGCACACCGTCGGCGTCGGCGTCCAGCGGACCCGCGATGGCGTAGCCTAAGGAGTCTCGGTCATTGTCCCCCAGGATCTCCAAATCGCCTTCGGCGGCAGGAGCCAAATCTCGGTTCAGCGGATCAAGCAACAGCCAGACAGCCCCTTTGCCGTTGTGGTCGGCCGCTCCCACGACCACCGCATCGTAGCCGCTTCCGGTCAGATCCCCGACATCCACCAGCGGGGAAAGGCTGTCCCGCGTCCCATTGCTCAACACCGCCCCGGCATCGATCTCCCCCTCCGGCCTACAGTCATTCGGCGTACCATCACAGTTATTGTCCAGGCCATCGCCACACTCCTCCGAGAGGCCAGGGTGGGCAGCAGCACTGTAGTCGTCGCAGTCGTTGCCGTTGAGCACATAGCCGGTCGGCGCAAGGCAGGATTGTTGGACTTCGGCGGGATCGCCATAGCCATCCTGATCATTGTCGCGATAGAAAAAGGCCGCGTCGGCGGCGCCTTCGGTGGGATCTCCGTCGCAGTCGCGGTCGCGGCTGTCGCAGTCCTCCGCCGCGCCGGGGTGGGTCAGCGGGTCTTCGTCGTCGCAGTCGTTGCAGGCAGGAAAAAGGTCGCCGTCTAAGTCCTGGTTACCGGGAATACCGTCACAATTGCGATCCACGGCGTCGTCACAACTTTCTGTGGCGCCGGGGTAGGTCAGGGCATCTTCGTCGCTACAGTCGTCGCCGTTGTCGGCGTAGCCGGTGGGTGGCTCGCAGCCTTCGCGGGAGATCTCGGTGGTGCCGAAGCCGTCGGCATCCAGGTCCTGGTACCAGCGCTGGATGTCCAGGGCATCCTCGTCAATTACACCGTCGCAGTCCTGATCTTTGCCGTCGCAGATCTCGTCCATATCCGGATTGATCTCCGGATCGTTGTCGTCGCAGTCGTGGTAGCCGGGGTGGCCGTCCTGATCATCGTCGGGGAACTCGGCAAGATAGTCCAGGTACTGAGCCCGATCATAGAGGCAGGCCGTCAGGAGGAGAAAGAACATGGGGCTCACCGAGGGCTGATGGTGATAGTGTAAGGAGATGCGCAGCGTTGGGCGTTGGTGCCGGTGGCGGTGACCTTGATGAGGAAATTCATGGTGGTGGGATCCTGACCATCCTTTTGGATGTCCGCAGTAACGCCTACGCTGAACTGACCGTAGATCTTCGTTTCTGTTTCGTTCCATACTTCAATCGCATGGCCTACATTTCCGCTGGTCACGAAGCGGATCTTTTTGCTGATGGTCCCAAAAGTCCCCTGAAACTTATACCAATCCACCCCATCCTGATCCGTAAACCACACCTGCCCCCCCGTGGTCACCGGCACTGATCCATAGCCGCTGCTCATCGTGATCGTCACCGCGTTGGCGGAGGAGTCATTGTCGGCCTTTCCACCCGCCGTTTCATCGGAGTCTTCGGCCACCCCATCATCGGTATTGCCGTTGCAGTCGTTGTCCAGCCCGTCGCAGCTTTCCGCGTAGCCGGGGTAGGCCAGGGCGGTGCTGTCGTTGCAATCGGTAGCATCCGCTACATAGCCTGCCGGGGCCACGCAGCTCGCCACGCTACGCTGTGGGTCGCCATATTTGTCGCCGTCTTGATCCACATACCAGAGGGTCTGCGGGTTCAACGCTGCATCTCCATCGTCGCAGTCCTGGGAATCGCTGACGTAGCCGGTCGGCGTTGTGCAGGACACCACCGGCTCCTGCGGGTCGCCGTAGCCGTCGCTGTCGGCATCCTGGTAGTACACGCTTCCGTCCACCGGGTTGTCGTCTTGCGCGCCGGAGCAGTCGTTATCCGCCCCGTCCGCGCACAATTCGTCCATCCCCGGGTTGATCAGGACCTCGTCGTCTTCACAGTCCCCCGTCGGTACCGCATAGCCGCTCACCAGATCGCAGTTTTCGATGAACAGCGAACCGTCGCCGTAGCCATCGCCATCCCGGTCGCGATTTTGGAGGATAGTCCCCTGTACACTGGTGTCCTGGTTGTCCGGCCAGGTGTCGCAGTCCTCGTCCACATCCAGGCCGTCGCAGATCTCCTGCGCGCTGGGGTTGATGGCCGGGTCGTCCTTGTTGCAGTCGTCGTTGTTGCTCACATAGTCCGGGTTGTTTCCGGGGGGGCCGCAGGTTTCGGACTCCACGCCCGGCTCCAGCGGGTCACCAAAGCCGTCATTGTCCGTGTCGTAGTACCACAGATAGCCATCCACCCCATCGCAGTTGTTGTCCAGCCCGTCGCCGCAGACCTCCACCATTCCCGGATTGACACCCTGGTTATTGTCGTCGCAGTCCTGGTCGTTCTGCGTGTAGCCGGCGGGCGTCTCGCAGGCCTGTGTGGTGGCGGCGGCTTTTCCGTAGCCGTCTCCGTCCTGATCCAGGTAGAAGGTGAGCGCGTCGTTGGCGCCATCGTCGGCATAGCCGGAGCAGTCGTTGTCGATGCCGTCGCAGACTTCCAGCCCCGCCGGAGAGACATCCGCATCCGCATCGTCGCAGTCGCGGTCGGTGGTGTAGCCGTCACCATCTTCGTCGATGGCAAGAATGAAGATATGCTGTGCCGATTTGGTAACTCCTCCCTCCTCTACCTCCAGCTTCAGGTCGTGGGAGCCGCCCACCATATCCACCGGGTCTACCTTCAGCGTGACCAAGCCCAACGTGCTGCCCGCCTCCTCGTGAAGGATGGTTCCATCCACCGACCAGCGCAGTGGGATCCTGATCGGTTCCGTAGCCGCCGATACAGTCGATCTCGCCATCTTCCCGCACAAAAGTCGTGTTGGCCGAGGGCTGGAGGATTTCCACCGTCAAGCCGGGGTGGCTGCCGGTGTCGCCCAGCTTGCCGACGTTCACGTTGCAGGCGGCCAGTGACAAGAAGAGGAGGGGAGTGCAGAGGCGACGCATCATGCAGGAATATACGGCGGATCGGGTGGTGGCGTAAAGGGACATTTTTGGCTCCAGATTTTCGGACGATGGCGGGCATATGGCATGCAAGAAGTGTGCCAGCGAAAAATGGAGCTTAGCCCGTGTCGGAAGCTGACGAAAGTGTCAGGTTTTCGACACCTTCGTCGACAGCTTCGTCAGTCCGTCAGGGCTTCGTCGGTTCCGTCGCTGCGATCTGCTGCTCTCTACCACACGATAGACATTCCCCTACCAAACAGTAGACCAGATTCCCACCCCCTTTCATTGACGATGCCCCCAAAAAGTGCGACAATCTGCCGCAGGTGGGGGAAAGGATGTTCCTGTTGTTGTGGGCGTGCACCGGG
>CAITDR010000183.1 GCA_903891165.1 uncultured Pseudomonadota bacterium | reverse complement strand
GACTCCAGCGCCCCGATGATGGCATCCGAAGCACCGAAGACCCCGTCAAACAGTTTTAATTTTTCGTTTAGGAGGTCAAATACACGCTGCTCGGCGACGTTGCTCTCCTCCAACAGGTTCAGCACCACCACGTCAAACTTCTGTCCGTAGCGATGGCAACGTCCGATGCGCTGCTCCACACGCTGCGGGTTCCAGGGCAGATCGTAGTTGACCACCATGGCACAGAATTGCAGGTTCAAGCCTTCAGAGCCCGCTTCCGTCGCAATCAGGATTTTTGCGTGGTGGGCGAAATGATCCACCAATGCCGTGCGCAGATTTGCCGACCGGGATGCCTGACCGGCCGCCTCAGGATGGTCCGCCAGCCAGCGGTCCAGGATGGGCTGGTTCTGCGCGTCGATGCCGCCGCCGTGAAAACAAACGACCTGACCGGCGTAGCCGTTTGCCTCCAGATAGTGAAAGAGCATCTTCTGGGTCAGCCGGGATTCGGTAAAGATGACTGCCTTTTCTGGCGCCGCCTGCTGGGCCAGCCTCAAAAAACCTTCGCGCAGGGCAGTGGCCAGACGCAAGGCACGTTGGTCCAGGGGGATGGCTTCGGCCTGTGTGAGCAGGGTGGTCAGCGTGGCCAGCTCGCTGCGCAGGTCAGGGGGGCGTGGGGAAGGCTCAGGCGGA
The DNA here is from genome assembly GCA_903891165.1 of uncultured Pseudomonadota bacterium. Classification (GTDB taxonomy): domain Bacteria; phylum Myxococcota_A; class UBA796; order UBA796; family SXON01; genus CAITDR01. The sequence goes on along the minus strand of CAITDR010000183.1, from coordinate 16,519 downwards.
TCCAGAAGCTGGTCCAGCCAGGCTTCGTCAAAACCCTCGTCGGCCAGCTCTACCTCGATGGGGGGCAACTTTTCGGCACGCTGCTCGACCCGCCGTCGCAGGGTGTGCAGCACCCCGGCCACGGCTGCGGAGGAGGAGGCCAGCAGCTTGCGGATGGCCATGGTGACCAGCCCCCGCTGGGCGCGCGGCAGGCTGGCCAGCTCCTCCTGTTCCATAAATGCGGACACGGCGGCGTAGAGGGTCGCCTCTGCCGGGGAGGCCCGAAAGCGGCAGGTGATGGCATGGCGCTCGGTATACTTGATATAGGGAAGGACATCCTTCCGAAGACTACGCCGCATGATCGGCGCCAGCCTTTCTTTCAACGATTTGTAGTCTGGATTACTTTTCAGATAGCGTGCTTTGAAAGAAACGATGTCGCCGAAGACCCGCTCGTCCACAATCGAGCAGAGGCCGTACAGCTCAGTCAGAGAGTTCTGGAGCGGGGTTGCCGTCAACAATATTTTCGGAAAACGACGCAGCGCCTGGGCCAGGGGTCGGGCAAGGCGGCTGTCCCTTTCGTGCGCATTCCGCAGACGATGGGCTTCGTCGCAGATCACCAGATCCCAGTCCTCCGCCACCAGGGCCTCGGTGCGTCGGGAGGCATAGTTATAGGAGGCGACGGTGATCCCCCGTCCCGCAAATTGGTCTGCCTCCCCACGTCCCTCGGCAATCCGGGCGGGAAGGCCGAATTTTCCCTCCAGTTCTAACACCCACTGCTTGCGCAGCGCGGCGGGACAGAGCACCAAAAGGCGCCGTCGCCGTTCGGCCCAGAGCTGGCAGAGGATCAGGCCCGCTTCGATGGTTTTTCCCAGACCCACTTCATCCGCCAGGATACGACCCGGCGCATCGCGCTCGTGCTCGCGGAGCGCGCGCAGGCCGAAGAGAGCCGCTTCCACCTGGTGTGGGTTCAGATCCACCCGCGCATCAAAAAGAGCGGTTCCGATAGAGGCGATGTCCCCGGGTGTACCCCGTCGGCGCAGCTCCAGGGCATAGGCGCGGGCATGGTAGGGGGTAAAACTGCTCATGTGGCGGTCTCCATGCCATGCCGACGCATGGACTCCTGAACAACGGCTTCCATCCTGCGTACTTCCTCGTCCGAGAGACTCTCGAAGTCCTTGTGTCGGCGCCGATTGGAGAGTTTTCCTCCTTGCTCCAGGCAGCGGGCCAGAAAATGTTCCAGCTTTCGGTCGGGCAGCTCAATGAGCTGGACAAGGCGGCTTCGGGCGTCCTGGTAGGCCAACATGAACATAATCTCTTTGGGAACATCCTCTTCGATGGTGGAAGCCACCCAGCCATAGAGAGCTTCGGTCTGGCGGGTCAGGTCGGGGTAGCGGTAGTAGTTTGAGGAGTCGTGGAGGACTTCCACCCGAAATTCGCTGTCGAGCTGGTAGCGAAGGCGGGCCAAGAGGGGTTCAGAAAAGACTTCCAGAGCAACATCGTACTCTTTCATCCGGGCCAGCATGGTGGCCGAGATTGGAACCAGCACGCCCGGGGGGGTAAAACGTCGGCGCGCAAGAATGTAGTGGAGCAGGAAGCGATGGATACGGCCGTTTCCGTCTTCGAAAGGATGCAGGTAGACAAAGGAAAAGGAGACGGCGGCGGCGGCCACCACCGCGTCTACCGGGTCTTCGCTTAGGCGCCCGAGCAACTGCATCCAGCCGACCATCAAAAGGGGCAGTTCTTCCGGACGGGGGGACACAAAGGCGATGTCGCGAGGACCGGGGCCGCCAACATAATTCTGTTCCTCGCGATAGCCGTCGGCGCGGCTCCGGGGATCGGTCACGATCAGGCGTTGAAGTTCTACCAGATCCTGATGGGAGAGGGAAGGCCAGTCGTGGGTACGCCGGAGGACGGCGACAAAATGTCGCAGCTTGTCGGTAGTGGGCTTTTCCCGCTCGATCTGGTAGGTGCTGCGCGTCTCCTTGGTGTACAGGTAGCTGACCACCCGCGCCAGCGTATCGGCGTCATAGCGTTGGAAAATGTCGTGGACACGCCGATCCAGGCCCCGACCGGCCAGCGCCACCAGCGCAGGGGTCCGCCGCACAAGTACACAAAAATCCCGCCCGCCGAAGAGGTTGTCCAGGATCCGGTGTCGGCGACTGCGGCGCTCCTGCGTGACAAAATAGTGCTCGGGGTCCAGCAGGGGGACATAGGGGCCGGCGGTCACATCTTCCAGCGAAAGGCTACGCCCGGTGAGTAATTCGTACAAAAACCAGGCCCGGCGAGCATAGGCGCTGGTCGGCGAGGAGCGTATCCAGAACTCCAGAACCTCCACCTCCTCGACCGGGAGCACCTCAAACCAGGCCCGCAAAATCTCCAGGTTGATACCGTCGTACTTGAATGCAAATTCAAGCTGAGAGGGCAGGTCTGTCGGTGCGTAGCGCTCCGGGAAGCTCTCCCAGGTTAAGCCCTGGAATTCAAAGGAGCTTCGTCCACCGATTTTTGCAGCAAAGGACCAGCGGTGGTGGGGCATCACGTCCAGATCGCGCTGCTGGACCATCCAGGCATAGCCGATAGGAGCCGCGCTGCCGGGCAGATCCATGGGCAGCCTGCCCCACCATCCATCGCGCACATTCAGCCGCATGGAAGCAATCCTATCATACTGACCGCAAAATTATCACAAACAGGCCCGCTGGCCGCAGAATTTTCACGGCGACCAGGCCGCCCAGAAAGGGCTCGAAAGCTGGGGGAGGAGGGGATAGCGCTCCTGCAACTCCCTCAGCAGTCCCTATCTCTCGATGCTCCGGCATCTTGGATACAGCAGATGCCGATTCTGATACAAACGTGCATATCTGCAAGCTACTCTTCCGATCATCGGAAGAGTTGATTCGCCAGCTTTTCTCGTGGTGTACGGCCCCGGTGAGAGACCGGTTAGGATCCCGCACCGGAGGCCCGAATGTGGTTCTTGCTCGCGTGCAGTCAGGCGGTGGTAGAGCCATCCCCTCCCCGAGACATTGCGCTTCCCACCGCGCAGATCCTGCGACCTATGCCCGATGTGGCGGTCGGCATCGGCTATGGGCTGGCCAATGTGGTGGTGCTGGAGGGACCGGAGGGAGCGGTGGTGGTGGACAGCCTCGAAGGTGCGACCCCGGCGCGCGAGCTGCTGGCCGCCTGGCGGGCGGAGCGCAGCCTGCCCATCGCCGCCCTGGTGCTGACCCACAACCACCCCGATCACAGCTTTGGGGGCGGGGTGTTTCTGGAGGAAGGCCCGATCCCGGTGTGGGCACACGAAAAAACGCCCGTAGAGCTGGGGAAGCTGGTCAATATCCTCCGCGATGTGATCCAGGTCCGGTCCACACGCATGTTCGGGACCCTTCTGGAGGATGTCCATGATCGCGGCATCGGCGCACAACTTCGGTATAAAGCGGAGGATGTGGCCCTGGCCTGGCCGGATCACCTGGTCAGTGGACCCACCCCGCTGCGGGCAGGCGGTTTGGAGCTGGAGCTGATCCCCATTCCCGGAGAAACCGACGATCACCTTGCCGTCTGGTGGCCGGAGCGAAAGGTGCTGATCGCCGGGGACGACATCTACGAGGCCTTTCCCAACCTCTACACCATCCGGGGCACCGCCTATCGCGACGTGATGACCTGGGTGGAGAGCCTGGATCGGATGCGTGATCTGGGCGCCGAGCTGCTGATCCCCATGCACACCGGCCCCATCGTTGGCGCCGCACAGGTGGAAGAGACCCTGCGGATCTACCGCGACGCAATCCAGTTTGTCCATGATCAGACCGTGCGGCAGATGAACAAGGGCCGGAGCGCCTACGAGATCGCCGCCTCCCTGCGCTTGCCGGCTGCAATGGCCAGACATCCCTACCTCCAAGAACGCTACGGAAAGCTGGCCTGGTGTGTCCGAGGTATCTACAGTGGCTACCTGGGCTGGTTTGATGGGGACCCCGCAGACCTGGAGCCACTGCCGCCGCCGGAGCGGGCCCGACGCTACATGGCGGCCTTTTCGGCCGGGCGTGGCCTCCCCGAGCAGGTGGAGGAGGCGCTGGCCGCCGGGCAGTGGTCCTGGGCAGCCGAGCTGGCCATGCTCTGGCAGCAGGCCGAGCCTGAGGAGGAGCGGGCACGGCGGGCCCGGGCACAGGCACTGGAAGGGATGGCGAAGGAGGCGCAGAATCCCAACCTGAAGAACTGGGCACGCACCACCGCGGCAGAGCTACGCGGGGAGCTGCTGCTGAAACCCACCGCGGTGGAGCGAAACCCCGTGGCCCTGATCGACAGCCTGCCCATCGACGGCTTTTTGCGGGGGCTGCCTACCCGCCTGCGTGCCGAGGATGCCGAGGCGGTAGATCTCAAGGTGGAGCTCACTTTTCCCGACCTAAGCCGCAGCTACAGCCTGCATATCCGCGGTGGGGTAGCCGAGCTGCGGCAGCGCCCCAGCCCGGCGGCCTCTCTCCGCATCCAGACCAGCGCCCAGAACTTCAAGCGACTGCTCGCCAAAAAAGCCTCAGCCCTCCGGCTGTTGGCCGATGGCGACCTGGAGCTTTCCGGAGATCCCTCCAGCCTTGTGGCCTTCCTCCGGCTTTTTGACGCCGGGACCGATTGAGGGGGCAGGCAGGTGGGGGAGGAGGAAGCGGCGCTCTGGCATCTCTCAGCAGTCCATGGCACACGGTGCTCTGGCGTCTTGGATACAGCAGATGTGGGTTTTGGGGCAAGCGTGTGGATCTGCAAGCTACTCTTTGGACAGTCCTAAGAGTGGAAAAACCATACCAACATGGACCGCTTTCGGCCCGAGGGGGCCTGCTGGGGGGGCATTGAGGCCGGGGCTGAGCTGTGTGACCGGGCCTGTACCAACGGCATGACCTGGCTGATGGAAGTGGAACCCACCCTGCGTGAGGTCTGTACCCCATGAGAAGCAGCTCCTTCTGGCTCCTCCTTCTTCCCCTGGTCGGAGCCCACCAGCCCGGCGCCAACGAAGGTATCACCGAGGTCGAAGATGCCACGATCTCCTACGCGATCTACGGCGACTTCCCGACCGGATCAGAGCTGCGGGAGGTCCACTTCACCCTGCCGACGCCCTACGCGCTCCCCTTTGAGCTTCTGGTCCCCCACATCGCTGGAAACGAAGACTTCCGGCCGGTGTACGCGGTGGTGGGGCCGGGGCTCCCCCTGCCCACGGCCGATCAAGTGGCTCTTCTGCCGAAGGCCCTGCCCGAAGGCTGGGGGCTTTTTCTCGATCAGAACGACAACGACCCCCGGGATGTGGTATTCGAGGGCTTTTTACGCCGAGTAAGCTGGAGTACGGGCACCATCGCCATCCCTCTGCGCGAGGGGGAGCATCAGATCTGGATCTGGTCCCCGGAACAGACGCCCGGTGAGTTTGTGATGGGCTTTGGAGTGGAGGAAGATTTTTCAGGTGGTTTTGGTGGTGTTTTTGAGGATTGGGGGACCTATGCTTATTGAGATGATGCTCTCCACCGCCCTGGCCTGGGATGGGGGCGAGTGGCGTGTGGGGGTCCCCGCGGAGGTGGATCTGGTGGGTCTTGCCGCCGGTCTGCGCCCGGAGCTGCTTTGGACGGTAGGGGCTGGGCAGAGTCTGCGCTTGGCGGCCGGCATCATGGCAGGGCCGGAGCTGACTTTTGTGCCTGTGGACATCGGCTATCGAGCCGTATTTTTTCCGGAAAAGAAGGTACATCCGGAGCTGGGGCTGAACTGGGAGGGGCAGAACATCCTGTCCTCCGGCATGCCCAAGGTGCGTCGGGGGGCCATGAGTGTGGACCTGGGCTGTCGGGGAGACCTGGGCGAGCACTGGTCCGTTGGTGGCCACCTTTCGCCGGATTTTGCGTTGATTGGCGACCTGGGCTTCGGGCTGGCGATCCGCGCGGGGGTCTGGTACCGGCTTTGAGGGTGCTCAGGGCGGGAAGGGGACCACGCGGGTGCGGGCTGCCGAAGCGGCGGCATGGACCGGCGCCATTGCGTTCCCAAACGAAGCTGCTACCATGGGGGCATGTCCTCCTCCTCCTCCCCCCTTCAAGCCGGTGGTTCTGCCGCGCAGGCACCTGTAGAAGCTTTTTTGGCGACGGCCGGGGTGCGAGTGGGTGGGTCCGGGCCGGCCGATATTCAGGTCCATGATGCCCGCTTTTTTGACGCCGTCCTGGCGCACGGAAGCCTGGGTTTTGGAGAGTCCTATATGGAGGGCTGGTGGGACTGCGCGGCGCTGGACCAGCTCTTCCACAAGCTCTGCACCATCCCCAAGCAGCGTTCCCGCTCGACCATTAAATTTTGGACGAAGTTACAATACCTTGTCCTCAACATGCAGTCCAAGGCCCGTGCCCACCATGTGACCCGCGCGCACTACGATCTGAGCAATGCCTTCTTCCAGCTCTGGCTGGACCCGCAGATGCAGTACTCCTGCGCCTACTGGGATGGCGCCGACACGCTGGAGCAGGCCCAGCGTAACAAGCTGGAATTGGTGAGCCGGAAGCTGCACCTTCGGCCGGGCGACCGGGTACTGGAGATCGGCTGCGGCTGGGGAGGGCTGGCGCGCCACATGGCGACCCAGCACGGCGCGTCGGTGACGGCGGTGAACATCTCCAGGGAGCAGATCCACTTTGCCCGCCAATTCTGTGCGGGTCTGCCGGTGGAGGTGGTGGATCAGGACTACCGGGACATCCGAGGCACCTGGGACAAAGTGGTTTCCATCGCCATGCTGGAGGCGGTAGGCGCACGGAACCTGCGCACCTACATGGAGGCAGCCCATCGTGCGCTCCGGGAGGACGGGATTTTTGTGCTCCACACCATCGGGGAGAACATCACCCGGCCCCATGCCGACCGGTGGATCCTGAAGCACATCTTTCCCAATGGCTATGTGCCCTCGTTGGCGCAGCTTGCCTCCGCGATGGAGGGCCTCTTTGTGATGGAGGACTGGCACAACATCGGCCCGGACTATGATCACACCCTGATGGCCTGGCACCAGCGTTTTGAGGCCGCTTGGCCGCAGATCCAGGCCCTGGATCCCAAGTTCGACGAGCGCTTCCGGCGGATGTGGCGCTACTACCTTCTCAACTGTGCGGGGGTATTTCGCGGCCGAAGCCTGCAGCTTTGGCAGATCACCATGACGCGGCACCGCTCGGGGACGCCGTACCAGCGGATCCCACGCCGCTGAGGGAGAGGTCAGAGCGCCGCCGCCTCCTCCCCCAACACCCACTGATAACGCAAAACATAAGGGTTCATGGCGCCGTCCATCTGCATCCCGCAGAAGATGGTCTCGCTGACCCGCAGATTTTTGAGGCCCCAGAAAGTCGGGATCCCCAGGTTGAAGGCGATGTCCAGGCCCGGATAGAGGATGGTTCCTTCCCAGGCTGCCTCAACAAGGCCGTCCTCCTGCCGTCGGAGGCTCAGGCGGCTGTCGGGCACTTCCAGGGCCAGGGCCACCCGAACACTGTCCTGCTCAAAGGCGGAGGCGTAGCCGTCAAAGCCGTCGCTGCCGCCGGTAGACCAGTGGATTTCACCCAGATCCAGGACGGAGCCGGGCGCCTTGCCCAGTTTTTCCAGGCCGGCGGCGATCCGCGTCTGCACCTTCGGAGAGCGCATCGGCAGGTCGCCTTTCCAGACCTGCGGACTGCCAAGCTGGGCATCGTTGTTGCTGTCCCCCGTGCCGGCATTACACTGACGACGGCGCTCCACAAAACCAAGGGTCGTCGCACCGCCGGTGGGGTCGGGAGCCCAGGACATCCACACCGTCTCCAGCGCCACTTCGGGAAGGCCCACCAGAAGGCCTCCCAGCGCCAGCATGTGGTTGAAGCCATGGATACCCAGGCGGTCGCGGGTCGAAAAGAGCGGACCGCCATCCTCTGCAATCTGCCATCCCTCGGCGATGTCGGCCGATTCGCAGACCTGATCCTTGCGAAAGCCTGGGGGCACATGCGGGCTTTTTCCTAGAAAACCCAGGGTGCGGCAGTGGAGGTGTTGGGTCTGGTCGGCATATTCGGGAAGACCGATCAGGGGAACTGCGAGCAGGCCAGAGGCCGATAGCCCGCAGGCGAACAGACGCTGCGGCCAGGAGACTTTTTGTGTGGGCCAAAGTGCCCAGAGGCCGGCCAGCGCAAGCAGACCCGAGAGGGGCATGTGGTAGAGGAAGAGCCAGGCCGTAAAAAGGGACCATGGCAGGCAGAGAAAAAGGATCCGGCCCGCACGGAGTGACCGGCGCAACAGGACTGCGAAATTCAAATGCACCTACTCTTTCTTCGCGCCTGCTGCGGCAGCTCCAGCGGCCCCCAGGCCCAACATGCCCAGGAGCCCCTTCAGCCCCTTCGCGAGAATTCCGCCCTTGAGCAAGCCGGAGAGCATCCCGCCCTTGGCCGCCGTGGCCATGGCACCGCCGGCCACGGCCACTTCGGCGCCGCGTGCCACCGCCAGACCACCACGCGCCACATCATCGGCCAGAAGACCGGCCCGCGCCGCATCGTCGGCCACGCTGGTGGGAATCCCCGCGATGGCTGCCCCCTCCACCGCCCCTTCCCCCGCCACCGTCGCCCCTTTTGCGCCGCCACTCAGGGCCTCGATGGCCTCCTGCGAAGCCTGCCGAGCGGCCGCGTCACGGGCGAATTTTTGTGCGGCAGTCTCTTCGACCGGATGGGCCACATGGCCGGTAGTACCGGCATGTTTTTCATCGATCACTCGCTCGGCCACATCGGCTGCGGTCTCTACCACATCGACCACACCGGGATCCTGGTCGTCGCGATCCTCTTTGGGAGGGGCGGCGAGGGCGAGGGAGAGGAGGAGGAGCATGGGGGCCTTTTTTGTAAAATGTACATCGGTGTCCCGATCTCGTCCAGCATGAAGCAGCCACCGACGCGTCGAATGTTTTGCCTGCGGGTAGCACCTTTCCCACTCCCCGGTGTCAACAAGCCACCCAAGGAGCTCTGGATGTCTCGCCTCTTCCCCCTCTCCCTCCTCTCCGCCCTCCTCCTCCCTTCCTGCGTCCTCTTGAAAATCCATGAAGGCAGCGGCATCGCCGCCCAACAAGTCCGCGATCCGGGCGCTTTTACCGCTATCTCCGCCGAAGGTGATCTTCGTGTGACGGTGGAGGAAGGAGACCAACCCCAGGTGACCGTGCGCTGCGACGACAACCTGATCGAAGACATCCGCACGGAGGTGGAGGGGGATACGCTTCGGATCTGGACGGAAAGTCCAGAAGGAACATTGGTAATCCTTCGGACCCATGTGAGCTGTGAGGTGACGGTGGTGGCCGCCGGGCTCTGTAGCCTGGAGCTCTCCGGATCGGGGGAGGTCGAGGCGACGGCCTCGGGTCTTCAGAACCTGACCCTGAGCGGCAGTGGTGCGGTCCGCTTGTTGGGAGAGGTGGTTACCCCTCAATTTTCTGCCTCTCTCTCTGGTTCTGGGGAGCTGGTGGCGGACGCTCTGGTCGTGGACTCGGCCAACCTCGTGCTCAGTGGCTCGGGCAGCCTGGAAGTGTTGAGCGGGCGGGCCGACATCCTGAGTCTGGTAGTGAGCGGATCAGGAGAAAGTCAGCTTGTAGAGCTGGAAGCCGCCACCGCTGATGTGACCCTGACCGGCAGCGGCGACGCGGCTGTGACCGCCACCGAGGCCGTCCACGCGGTGCTCACCGGGAGTGGCACCCTTCGCCTCCATGGGGATCCCGCCGAGCGCGACGTGGTGGCGACGGGGAGTGGAGAGGTGAGCTTTTTGGATTGATACATCGATCAATGTATCACGGAAGGGCAGGTTGATCGTTGGTATGGCAGTGGACCCCGCCGCCGGCGTACCAAGAGGCCAGCGTTTCGATGACGGTTACGTCTCGTCCGGGAAACCACTCTTCAAGCTGGGCTTTGGCGGCGTTGTCGGTGCTGGGGTTGTCGAAGCCCACGGTGGCTACAAAGCCGTTTCCGACCAGCCAGTTCATGTAGTCTGTGTCAAAGATGGCGTCTTTGTAGTTCACTTTTCCGGCGAAGGGCCAGCGGATCACCTCCAGTCCGGCGGCGGTGATCTCTTCGGCTGCGTTGTCGTAGATCTGATCGTCGTGACCGCCCGGCTCACAGGCGCTCTCGGCGGAGCAGTCGGCGACCACCACCCGGTTGTCCGGGAGAAATCTGGCAATCCCGTCGATGTGGCCGTTGGTCAGGTCGCCCTGGGGAACCCCCTCGACCATCACCACCCGCGATACGCCAAAGTGCCGCTTCATCGCCTCTGTGACGTCGGTTTTGGTGATGCCCGGGTTCCGTGCCGGGTCGCCAATCACCGACCAGCTCAGCAGCACGGTGTCGCTTCCGTTGAATTCCAGATCCCCACGCTCATGCACGATGTCCACCGGATCCACCGGAAGATCCAGGTACTCTCCGACGGCTACTGGGACAGTATTGTCCGCTTTGTAGGTCACATCTCTGCCGAAGGCGCCTCCCCATGCGTCAAAGCCCCAGTCCTGGATACGCAGCGCCCCGTCCTTCAGCACATAGCGCGGCCCGTTGTCCCGCATCCAGGCGTTGTCATTGGGGATCTCATGCCAGGTGATGCTGAATCCTTCGCTGGAGGGGCTGCCGCTGATCACCGCATCTCCCAGACCTCCGTCTACCTTCAGCGACAGCTCGGCTGTGCTGCGGGTACGGCTGTCGTTTACGAGGACATGTACATCTTCATGGCGCAGGATGGTGGCGACGATGCGGGAAAAAGAAGGCTCGTAGTCACTTTCCCAGCGTTGGGGCCATTGGAGCCAGACGGCTTCCTGGGGCTCCCACTCGGCGGGGACGCGGATGTTCCCACCGGAGGGGGAGCCGGAGTCCTCCATGCTGCTGTCTTTGGATGGGGCGTCGCAGGCGCCGAGTCCGACTCCCAGGGTGATAATCAGCAGCGGTCGCATTCGGATCCCCGGATCGGTGGAGGTGATAACGTGGAGCAGTGTATCACCAAAGTTGTTGTATCATGAGGATTTCTGCGATACACAGCGCCGTAGGCATAGCAGCACCACCAAGCCCGCCAGCACCGGCCCGCTGTGGGCCCCCGGTCCACTGCTGCAGCCGCAGCTTTTGGTCTCCTCCGCCGCACAGACCTGCTGCCCCCCGGCCTCCAGGCAGGTCCAACCTTCCCCGCAGGGCTCTCCCGCGTCGCAGGTGGCGGCGCAATAGCGCTCCGTTCCATCCTGCAGGCAGATCATCCCCTCCAAACATCTACTTTCGTCAATACAGCTCTCTCCCTGCCCGCCACTGCCCGCCGCCGGGTAGAGGCTGCACAGCCCTTCCCGGTCGTCGGCTGCCAGATCCCGCGCTTCGGGGGAGCCATCCAGGGCCGGATTCAGGGTGGCCTCCGCATCGGTGCTGTGCCACAGCCCGAGCAGGTGCCCCACTTCGTGGGTGCTGGAGGCCTGCACGTCCATCTCTGAGGGCCACCGCACGTTGTTGGTACCCCAGGCGTAGTTGAGACCATTCAGTGCAAAATCGGCCTCTACCGTATGGCTTCCTTCGCTGTAGAGCATGGGGCTGCTCACCAGGCTGGCCTCTTCCGGCCAGCTATCGGAGAGGAAGAAGACCACATTTTTCCCGTCTTTTTCTCCCCATACCGCATCCTCGGCGATGCCCTGGTAGGTGAATTCGATGTTCCCACAGCCCTCGGACGCCCAGGTGTCGAAGCCGGCCTGGATGGCGCCTACCGCCGCCGCCTCCTCCAGCTCTCCGAAGCCGGGCGCAATCCAGTAGGGAACAGGAAAATCTTCGGGGGACCAGGTGGAGGCACCGGTGGTCCAGGCCAGCGCACTCGGCAGCAGCAAGAGCATCAATACCTCAAAAAGAGAAGGAAGGTGGACGAAAAAGCAGGCCGACGGTGCCCCAGTTGTTGGCCCGCTCCAGCGATCGGTCCAGCAGTACCACCCCGGGTTGCGGGGGCGCCTCTCCATCTTCTATTGGGAGGTAGGCCTCCAGGTAGAGGGTGAGAAAGGCGGGTTTCAACGTACCGTAGAGCCGAGAGCTGCCGATCCATCGCTGCTCGGCCTCGCTGCCCCAACTCCGCTCTCCCCTCAGCCCCAGCCCCAGGGCCAACAGGTCGGTATTTATACATATCGCGGATGTGGAGACAAAAATTTCATGGACGGTTTTGGCCCCGCTCTGCCGCAGCCATCCCAGGTCCAGCCCGATCCACCGGTACCTCAGGCTCCCGTCCACATCCAGCAGCAGGCTGCGGCCCAGGGAGGGGGAGTCCATTCCTGCCGCGCCCCCCGCCACCTGAAAAACCGGCTTCTCTACCCAGGCATCCTCCCGCTCGGGCAGCTCTCCGAGCGGGTGCAGCCGCAGTCTTCCCCACCACCACGGTGCGTCGGAGGACAGCGCGGGCCAGGCCCCTCCGGCCTCCACCGTCAGCCGCTCCGGCCAGGAAAGGTGGCCTCCAAAGCCATTTGCGTGCAGCGGCAGCAGCGCCCGAGACAGCAGCGGTCGGGTGCTGTACAGCAGCCCCTCGCTCTCGATCTCGCGGTCCCGGCTGACCGGCAGATCCCCCCGCCCCAGCCAGAAGCCCGCAATCGGGTGCTGGATCCCCAGTTTTGCCTCGGCCAGCTCCAGGCCCCCCGCATGCACCTGCCCCTCCTCCACCCGCAGCCGCGCCTCCACCCCATAAGGCGCGCCAAAAGTGGCGGAAAGTGCCGCAGGAAGGACGCGGATTCCCTCGTTGTTTACCGGATCCAGCGCCAGCAGGTCGGCGTCCTTCTCCACATAGGGCACCGCCTGCACACCGATGGCCCCCTCCAGATCCAGGCTGAAGAGCGGCATCAGGGCATAGAAGCCGCGGAAATCTCCACGGTTTGGTAGGTATTGATATGGCCCGCGCCCAGCTTGTAGGACTCGCTGCCCACCACCACAAAAGCCAGCTTCTCCGAGCTTGCTTCCACGCGCAGGGCCACCACCTCTGCGTGGGCGGCGCCGGGGTGGATGGCGGTGCGCAGCAGATCCCCCTCCCCAGACCAGAAGGCAAGGACACCATCGGCGGAGAAGCTCACAAATTCGCTCCCCGTCCAGGTCAGGGCGTTGGCGCGGGTGCCCTCTCCCAGCGCCGCCCGGCCACGCTCCTGGAGCTCGGCGTCAAAGAAGGCGATGGTTCCGGCCTGCCCATCGTCCCAGGCCAGGGCGAGGTCCTGTCCGTTGGTGGCCAGCGCGGGGCGGACCCACCAGCCACAGACCCCGTCTACCGGAATGTCCCTTGACCGATTCAGAAGGTGGACACTGCCATCTTCCCGACAGGTGGCGATCAGGCTGCTGCCATCGGCCATCGGCACTCCGGCGGCCCCCTCCACGCCGGTGTCCACCGCCTGCCAGTCCTGCTCCTCCAAATCTCCAAGGTACAAGCTCCCATCAAAGTCGGTGAGCAGCGCACTCTGGGGTGGCAGCAGCTCCACCTGATAGGGCCCGCTGCCCACCTCGGTGTAGCCAAGCTGAGTGACAGTGCCGTCGCTGATTTTTGCGAGGTTCAAGGCCTGTGAGATGGGAGCCCGGACGGCAGGGGAGCCGGTCCAGGCGATCCAGGTGTCGCTCCCGCTCTGCAGCAGCGCTCCGGTGTGGCTGTCCGCTCCGCAGACCAGCGGCGCAAGCAGATCCCGTTTTCCTTCCACGGGGTCCAGCAGCCACAGCCCGCCATCCGGGTCGGTGTCGCAGTAGAGAAGCTTAGGTTTGTCAGGGCTTCCGGCGATGCCGATGGCGCCGATCAGGTTTACAAAACCGCAGGGCGGTGGGAGGATGCCGGTGTCCAGGGGCGGCGCCGAATCCGTCGCAAGCCCGCCGGTGTCGGAAGCGCTCACGTAGGGGACTTCCGGGGAAACACGGTTGCACCAATCCAGGCTGAGCACACCGGCGCCCTGGATGCCGCTGCTGTCGGCGCAGAGGCCGGGCTGGTCCGGGGGATCCTCCTCCGGGGTGGCGCTGTCGTCCGTTTCCGGCGTCGGCGCAATGGTTTCTGCGCGCTCGACGATCTGGAGGTCGCGTTCTTCGGAGGCGCAGGCAATGAGCAAGAGCATGGTGCTTTGTAGCATTTTGGCAGGCCGTTGTCCGGGTTTTTGGGCAGCTTCAGCCGCACCTGGGCCGGTGATACATTTCGATGTATCACCGTAACATAGATGCTACAAGGTGGATCGTGATACATGGCTCATGTATCACCCGGCATCTCCGCCTTGCCTTCCCCGGATCCCGCCTGCACCCGCAGCCCCTCCGCCTGCAGCGAGAACATCTTGGCGTACAGCCCACCCCGGGCCATGAGCTGTTCGTGGCTGCCCTCCTCGGCGATGCGGCCGTCGTCGATGACCACGATGCGGTCGGCCATCCGCACGGTTCCAAAACGGTGGGTGATCAGAATTGCAGTGCGGTCTTTTTTAAGATCGCGGAAGCGCTTGAAGATCTCGTGCTCGGCTTCGGCGTCCATGGCGGCGGTGGGCTCGTCCAGGACCAGGATCCGGCTTTTTCGCATAAAGGCGCGGGCAAGAGCCACCCTTTGCCACTGCCCGCCGGAGAGGTCGTCGCCACCAAAGGCACGTCCCAAGGGGGTTTCCAGCCCGTTGGGCAATCGGTCCACGATCTCCTTCGCGCCGCCGTCGTGGATGGCGCTGCCGACGGCGGCGTCGTCCTCTCGCGAGGGGAGCCAGCCCACGCCCACGTTGTCGCGCATGGAGAGTTGTAAGCGGGCAAAATCCTGGAAAATCACCCCGACACGCCGTCGTAAGGCACTCATGGAAAGGGTCGCAACATCCACGTCGTTCACCCGGATGGTTCCGGAGGTGGGGCGGAACAGTCCCACCAACAGCTTGATCAGGGTGGTCTTCCCGGCGCCATTTTTGCCCACCAGCGCAATGGTCTCGCCCGAGGCTACCCTCAGGTTGATGTTGGACAGCGCCTCCCGGGTGCTACCGGGATAGCAGAAGCTGACATTTTCCAGGCTCAGCGAGGGGGCTTTTTCGTCGGGGGCTTCGGCCTCCAGCGGCTCCACCCCGTCCGGCTCCTCTTCAGGAACACTCAGAAATTCGTCGAGGTTGGTCATGTACAGGTCGTCCTCCCAGGCGCGGGAGACAGCGGACAAGGCGGACTTCAGGGTGTCCTGCCCCTGCCGGAACAGGCCCATGTAGAGCGTCATCGATCCCAGGGTGATGCTGCCCGCCACGGTCTGCAGCGCAATCCACCCATAGGTGCCGTACAGGGCACCGGTGGCGATGAGCCCCAGGAGCAGGGCCGAAAGGGAGCGTCGTTTGGCCAGGTCGCTCTCCTCCTGGGTGAAGGAGGCGATAATGTCCCGGTATTTGTCCCGTAGCCAGCCGGAGAGCTGGAAGAGTTTAACTTCTTTGACGGTGGCCTCGGTGGTGAGCACCGACTCCAGGTAGAAGCTGCGCCGGTAGCGCAGGGAGCGGGCACGCTGGAGCTGAAAGGATTCAGAAGCAAAGCGGGCTTCTGCCCAGAAGGGCGGGATCGCGGTGAGCACTAACACGGCAATGGCCCAGGGCCCCAGCGACCAGAGGAGCGCCGAAAAACCGGCGAGTGTGGTCAGGTTTCGGGTGAGGTTCAGGAGCTGGTTGACCAGATCCAGGGGCCGCGCGCTGGCCTCCCTTCGGGCCTGGGTCATACTGTTCATAAACACCGGGTCTTCGAAGCGGGCGTAGGCTACTTTTGCAGCTTTATCCAGGATCAACAGGTTCACATGCAGGCCCAACTTCGCCCGCAGCATCAGCTGTGCGTAGCCGGTGCCCTGAGCCACCAGGGCGCGGGCCGCGATCAGCGCAAACTCCAGGGCCACCCAGGACAAAGCCGGGGTGGCCTTCACCATCAGGCTGTCCCCGGTGGCCGGGTTCAGGATGGCGTCGATGATGTGCTTTCCTACCCATGCGATGGCGACAATCCCTGCAGAATCCAGGATCTGCCCGAGGATGAGTACGATCAGCAGCCGACGGTCGAGCTGGTCCACCATCGTAAGTGCGGTGTGTGCGTGCTGAAGAACACGGCGGGCGGTCTGCAGGCGGGAGGGCGGGGTCGGCGCAGGAGGCATGCCGCAGAGTGTAAGGACGCGGGGCGGGAAGGCGAGGGGAAAGGGGGAGGGGAGGGCGATCTGGGGCCACCCGGGTTAGGAGGCGGCATGTTCATCGACGATGTACAGCAATGGTTGACGGCGCCTCCGAAGGTGGAGGAGCTTCCGCCTTTGCCGGAGGGCTTTGATCTGGAGGGGCCGGGAAATTCTTAGGGGTGGAGGGTATGATTTTGGGGAGGCCCGGAACCGGGCGGAGGCGCTGGAGCGTCTTCAGCGGGAGGGGCCGTGGGACGTGGTCCTGGTGGACGAGCGGCTTTCGGGGCCCGGAGGGGGGAGACGGCGGCGAGTCTGATCAGCGAGATCTCCGCCTACTTCCCGGAAGCCCGGTCCATCGTGATCACCGGCTATGCCCGCCGGGAGCTGGTGCAGCGGGCCCTGTCAGCGGGGGCCTGGGACTAGCTGCAGAAGGACGAGTTTCTGCAGATGCTCCTGCCCACCAAGGTTCGTCAGGCGGCGGAAGTGGCGGTGGAACGCCGGT
>CAITDR010000182.1 GCA_903891165.1 uncultured Pseudomonadota bacterium | reverse complement strand
GCCAGGATCCATGCTGGATGCGCGCGCCCAGCCCCGCAGGCAACATCCGGGGGATGTTCCCCGTAAAACCGCCACCGGTGATGTGAACGGCCCCCCGCAAGGTGTAGCGGCTCCGCAGCGACAGCAGCTCCTTCACATAAATGCGCGTGGGCTCCAGGAGCACCTCGCCCAAAGAACGGCCCAGCCCCCAATCATCCCGATCCATGGGCAGAGGATCCAGCAGGCGGCGGACCAGAGAAAAGCCGTTGGAATGAATGCCCGAAGCAGCCATTCCAACCAGCTTATCGCCCACCTTCACATCGCGACCGTCGATGATTTGATCGCGCTCCACCACGCCCACACAGAAGCCCGCCAGATCATAGTGACCCGGCGCATACATCCCCGGCATCTCCGCCGTCTCTCCGCCGATCAGTGCACAGCCGGCTTGGCGACAGCCCTCGGCGATACCCGCCACCACCTGCTCGGCCTCCTGCGGGTTCAACTTACCGGTTGCAAAATAGTCCAGAAAGAACAATGGTTCTGCGCCACAGACCACCACATCGTTCACACACATGGCCACCAGATCGATACCGATGGAGTCGTGTCTGCCCAGGCGTTGGGCAAGGAGCAATTTGGTGCCCACGCCGTCGGTACCACTCACAAGAATGGGCTCCCGATAGCCCTGGGGCATCCGAAACATTCCGCCAAATCCGCCGATATCGCCAACCACACCCGGTCTATAGGTGGAGCGCACGTGGCGGGTGATCCGGTCCACCACCTCGTCGCCCGCCTCGATGTCCACACCGGCGTCGCGATAGGCGTCTTTCACAGCTCCTCCGGCGTGGTGCCCGAGGCAACCATGGGAGAAGAGAGCATTCCATTTGCATCATGCACCACCGCCGCGAACTCGTAGGCGGTGTTGCCCAGGAAACGCACCCCGTCCACCGGGATCTGCAGACCGAAGGTGGTTACAAAAACCTCGCAGTCCTCCCAGTCGGGATCCCGGTAGGCGCCCGAAGAAATCCCGGCCGCCCCCGAGGTGCTGACCTCCCCATCCACCACCTCGTCCCACCAGAGATCCAGGCTGACGACATGCAAGTCCCCGTCGTCGTCCTCCGCCGTGGCACTCACGGCGAAGGAGTTGAAGGTACCCGCGTCCACCGTCAGCTCACCGGCGTCGGTCACAGTCAGCTCAGTCACCTTGGGATAGCTACCTTCACACACTTTTTCGACGCTATCATCCTGATTGATAGGAGGAGCATTCGAAGAATCTTCTTTCCCACCGCCGGTACAGGCCAACATCAGAACGAGAAACATGCGGCTCCACAGGAAGGCCGCCTCTGTAACCCGAAGGGAAAGGTGCCGGAGGAGTCAAAAGCAGTTAGAAAAGCAGGTGGCTTCTGCATCCAACCGCTTCTACCACGCGTTGCGCGACCAGCTCGGCAGTATCCGTCGCATCTATGTGCGTGGAAATCGGCTGCAGCGTCGCTACGATTTTGCCGCCTCGGAAGAGCCGGTTTTGCTGCTCCACGGCTTCTTCCAGACCCGGAATGTCTGGGAGATCATGGAGGAACGGCTGCGCTACGACGGTTTTGGGGTCTTCTCCTTTGACCTGGGGGGGCTCTTTTCGCGCTTCAATACCGAGCGCCCGTCGGAGCTGGGCAAACATATCGCTGAGAAAATAGATCGGATCTGTGCCCGTACAGGCCTGGAATCCTTCCATATTATCGGCCACTCCAAGGGCGGTCTGGTGGCGCGGGAGTACATCCAGAACCACGGCGGACAGCAGCGGGTGCGCTCGCTGATCACCCTGGGGACGCCCCACCATGGTACCCCTACGGCCGCAATCGGCGCGGTACTGATGGGCGCCGGGCTGTTGTCCCGCAGCCCCTACGAGCTGCTGCCAAACTCCAGCTTTGTGCAGGGTCTCCGGAAAACTCCCTTTCCTTCCACCATTCCCCTGGTGAGTGTCTTCAGCCGCCACGATCTGGTCTGTCCCTGGTGGTCCGCCACCCTGGTGCCCCGCCCCGAGGAGAGCTCGGTGCGGAACCATATGGTACGCGGGGTGGGGCACACCGCACTCACCTACGATCCTGGCGTCTACCGCATCGTGCGCACGGAGCTTCGCGACGCCGCGCAGCGTTTTCGCGAGCGGCGCCAACGCGAGCAGACCGAGCAAAAAGAAGAGCAGGAGGCGATCAGCTGAGGCCACCGGCCGTGCCCATCAAGGCAGGCCAAAAAAGCCTTTCCGATCAAGGAGGTAGACCCCCAAAGCTCGACGCTGTCGAGGTCTTGATCTGAGCGCTCAGCCCGGCTTGGGAGCCGCTCCGGCCGGTGCAGCGGGTGCCCCACCCGCGGGGGCGGCACCTTCCGCCGGCGGCGTGGCCTCACCCGGGGGTACGTCGTCCGAGCAGCAGCGGAAGGAGAGGGTCGCGTCGTCAATCGCAGGCTTCTGCTCGTCCGACCAGGCACAGCGGGTGGCGACCTCGGGCTTCAGGCCCCGGCGACCGCCCTTGATGGTCTTGACGGCACCCCGCCCAGAGGAGGTCCACTCGCGTGGCCCCCCGGAGAGATCAAAGACCCCGAAGCCCGACTTACACTCAGCCATGCTGCCGGAGCGGTGGTCACTTTTGCCGTCCTTGTCCGAGTCCTTGGCAACATCCTCCCCACATTTGGTGGGATCAAACTCGTCTCCGTAGGGGAAGATCAGGCTCTCCGGTCCCTTACAGGCGCGTTCCCACTCGTCCGACGTACAGAGGCGCTTCCCGACGGATGCACACTGAGAGCCAGCGTCGTCCCAGTTCATCCGCACGTCGGGGTTCTTGCCCTGGCCGTTGGGCCACTCAAAGCGGTCGATGTAGAAGGCCTTGACCTTCTTCACCTCGGCCAGAGACTCCGACGGGCCCGTGGCACGCTCGGAATTCATACGTCCCTTGATGAAGGAACCTTCGGGAATCCAGACCATATCCGGCCGCAGCGCTACTTTTTCCTGTACCGTAGCCTCGTTGGGAAGCACGTTGCCCTTGACGACGGAAGCGCGCAGCTTGGCATCGGCGTTCTTTGCGGCGGTGACCGGATCCTCAATAAAGAAGAAGCTGGCGACAGTGGCCAGAAGGATCACCCCGCCGGTGATGGCGAGGTACAGATTGCGTCGCGACCGCACCGGCGTGGTTGCACCCGGCTCATCTTCTTGGAACAAACGTTGGATGTCATTGCGCATGTCCCGCGCGGTGGGGTAGCGGTCCTCCGGGTTGGAGGCCAGGGCCAGATCGATCACATCATCCAGCTTGGAGGGGAGATCTTCTCGAATCTGAGAGGGGGAGAGGTAGCTGCCCATCGGCGTCTGTCCGCACAGCAGCTCATAGAGGATCACCCCCACCGAGTAGACATCGGCGCGCAGCGTGGGTGCTCCCACATCCGGTGCCATATACCTGCCATCCTGGCTCTCAGCGAGTGCCAGCTGAGCGGTCGCCGGGTCCACCATCGCCGAGACCCCGAGGCCCGCCACCAGGGGAGTATGCAGCGCTCGGGCGCCGCCCGGCCCCACATATTTAGACTGCACAAAAACATTGGAGGGCTTCAGATACTGATGCACCAGCCCGGCCGCGTGAAATGCGTCCACCGCATCCAGGATCTTGCCGATGATCTGCCCGGCTTCCTGGAGGGTAAAGGCGCGCTTTTCCTGCTGGTAGCGATCCATCAGCTCCCGAAGGGAGGGGTAAGCCGCCCACTCGTTCACCACATAGGTGGAGTCCTGCCAGATTCCGGCCTTCAGCGTCTTGACCACACCCTCGGATTTTACGCTCTGAACCTGACGAACCACCTCGTCCAACTTCTTCGGATCCGCCGCTGGACCAGCGAGGAATTTGAGAGAGACCTTCTTCTGGTTATCGATCACCAGCGCTCCGTAGGTCACCCCCAACGGACCCGCCCCCGCGAGGTTCTCTACCTCATAGGTCTTGGCGACGACATCACCTGCGCGCAGCTTCTGGACGGACAACGGACTCCTCCGGACATGCCGCCCCAGGCTACCACGTCAAGGGCTGCACATCCAATGCCGCGGGGGCAAGGCGCGAAAAAAACTTCAGAGAACCTCCCCCACAAAGAAGCGAATGACCGCTGCGATCCGGCGGCGCCACTCGCGTGGATGGAAGCGGGTGGCGAAGAGCCAGTGGATCACCAGCCCCAGAAAGATCACGCCGGCCAGCACACAGACCACCGAGCCGGCGATGGCCAAGAGCGGGATGCCCCAGGGCGAAGGATTCCAAGGAGCAATCAGAATACTTCCCGCACCCGCCAGGGCCAGCGCACAGAGCGCCAGCGACATGCGGATGGCGGCATGGCGGATCTCGATGCGGAGCGCCTCGGCGTCGGGATCGCGGGTGGTGATGGTGATCTGTCCCCGTTCCAGGTCCAAAAGGAGCTGGTTGGTCTGGGTAGGCAGATCCCGAAAAGCCACCTGCGCCTGCTGCATCACCCGAAAGGCCTCCGCGCCGAGGCGCTGCGGGTCCATCCGGCTGGTCAGCAGCCGCTGGGCGAGGGGACGCACCTCGGCGACGATGTCCACATCGGGCAGAAGTCGCCGGGCAATCCCATCAATAATCGATGTTGCTCGCGCAATCACCGCAAATTCACGAGGAAGCTGAACATTGTAGCGTCCGGCCACGTCGATGAATTCGGTCAGGGATGAACTCTCTGACAGCTTGGCGAGGGAGGCCCCGTCATATTTCTGCATCAACCGCTGGATTTCGCCGCGAAAAGCCTTGAGATCCACCCGATCGCGGGTGGCGCCCGCCCGGTAGATGGCCAGCGAAACGGTCTCGGCATCGCGGAAGACCAGGCCGGTGAAGACCTGGACCATCAGCTCCTGCATCTCCGCGGTCAGCATTCCGGTAAGGCCAAAGTCCAGAAAACAGACGGTGCCGTCCTCTAAGACCATGATGTTTCCCGGGTGCGGATCCCCGTGGAAGAAGCCGTGCTCAAAAAGCTGGAGGTACCAGCTCTCGATCAGCTTGCGCATCGCCGCGCGACCCGCCTCCGTTCCCCCACGTAGAGAATTCAAGCGTGCGCCGTGCATAAACTCCATGACCAGCACGCGGCGGGTACAGAACTCCTTGTGGATCCGGGGCGCGGTTACACCCTTGACATCACGATGGTTTCCCCGGAAACGTTCGGCGGCGGCAGCCTCCTGCAGAAAATCCAGCTCGGTAAAAACGGCGCTTTCAAACTCCTGGACAATCTCACGCGGGGTGTAAAGACCGGGGAAGTTGATCTGTCCTTCGGCGAGCTGCGCGAGGCTGTAGAGGATGTGCAGATCGCTGCGAAGGGTCTTCTCCACCGAGGGCCGCTGCACCTTCACTGCAACTTCGGTGCCATCTCGCAGTTTGGCAAGATGTACCTGGGCGATCGACGCGCTGGCCACCGGCTCATCCTGGAACTCCAGGAAAAAGTCCTCCAGGGGCGCCCGAAGCTCCTCCTCGATCACCTGCCGCACCTGCGCCACCGGCACCGTGGGCGCATTGTCCTGCAATTGAGCAAGTTCATCCAGGACATCCTGCGGCAGGATGTCGGGACGGACGGAGAGCACCTGGCCCAGCTTGATGAAGGTGGGCCCCAGATCCGCCAAAGCCAGCCGCACCCGACGGGCAAAGGGCTTGTCCGAGGCGGAAGTAACCGTATCAACGCCGATCAGGCGGCCCACTTCTCCAAAACCATGCTTGCCCAATACCAGCGCAACATCACGCAGGCGGGGCAGGTCATGGACGGAGATATGGGCCAAGATGCCTCAGTAGGCGCGGGCGAAGAGCGCCATGTGGGTGGCCGGTTCACCAGAGTAGAAGCAGGTTTTTCCGGCCTGCTCGCCCTGGTTCTTCAGAGGATAGCAGCGGATGGTGGCACGGGTCTCTTCCTTGATCTTCGCCTCGTTGGCCGCGTTGTCGGACCAGGGGAGGAGGAAGAGCCCACCTTTCTCAAGCTCCACCTTGAAGCTGGCATAGTCGTCCACCGACTTGATGGAGGCCGCCAAGCGCTCCTCCGCCCGGCGCAGCAGCTCGGCATGGAAGGCCTCCATCCGTGAACGCACCGCATCCACCAGGCCATCCACAGGAATTCCTTCCTTTTTTCCGCCCAGACGGCTCGCCGCAAACACCGCATTCGACGCGACGTCGCGGGGGCCGACCTCCAGACGCAGGGGCACACCGCGGCGTTCCCACTCGTAGTATTTGGCGCCGGGCTTCAGACCGTCGCGATCGTCGAGTGCCACCCGGAAGCTGCTCTTGAGCTGCGCCTGTACCGCACGGGCAAAGCCCACCACCAGCTCTTTTTCCGCGTCGGTCTTCCAGATCGGCACGATCACCACCTGGGTAGGCGCCAGGATGGGCGGCAGCACCAGCCCGGCATCGTCGGAGTGGGTCATGATCACGGCACCCACCAAACGGGTACTTACACCCCAGGAAGTTGCCCAGACAAACTCACGCTCTCCCGACGGAGCCTGGAAGCTGACCTCAAAGGCCTTGGCGAAGTTCTGCCCCAAAAAGTGGCTGGTCCCCGCCTGAAGTGCCCAGCCGTTCTGCATCAGCGCTTCGATGGTATAGGTCTCCACCGCACCCGCAAAGCGCTCGGAGGCACTCTTGACGCCGGGAAGGGTAGGCATGGCCAGCACTTCGCGGGCAAAGTCGTGGTAGACCCACAACATCCTCTCCGCTTCCTCAACCGCTTCTTGCGACGTAGCGTGGGCGGTGTGACCCTCCTGCCACAAAAATTCGGTGGTGCGGAGGAAGGGACGGGTCTTCATCTCCCAGCGCACCACATTGGCCCACTGGTTGATCAGAATAGGCAGGTCGCGCCAGGATTGAATCCACTTCCCATACATATGCCAGATGATGGTTTCCGACGTAGGCCGGACGATCAGCGGCTCTTCCAGCTTGCTCTCGGGATCGGGCTCCACCCCTCCGCCGGGTGCGGCCCGCAGACGATGGTGAGTGACCACCGCACATTCCTTGGCGAAGCCCTCCACATGATCCGCCTCTTTCGAGAGAAAGGACATGGGGATGAACATGGGGAAATAGGCGTTCACATGCCCGGTTTCCCGGAAGCGCCGGTCCAGCTCCAGGCGCATCTGATCCCAGATGGCGTAGCCGTTGGGCCGCAGCACCATACAGCCCTTCACCGGCGAATAGTCCGCCAGCTCCGCCGTAGAAATGAGGTCCAGGTACCACTGAGAGTAGTCTTTGCTGCGCGAGGTGAGGGCGGCGTCCATGGCTGTTCCGGAAAAGGGAAACCGGCGTCTAACCCGAAGACAGCCTTTCGGCATCCCTGGTCAGCGCCGGTTGGACCGGATTCGCTCAGCCACGCGGGCGACGGCCGCCTGCTTGCTGGTGGCCACCGCCCTGGCCTGATCCCGAAGAACCCGCATTGTTCTGACCAGATCCGTGCTGGCCGGAGCCGCCACCCTGGCCGGAGCCGCCGCTCTTCCCCGAAGATCCGCCCTGACCGGAAGATCCGCTTTGACCCGAGCCGCCACCGTTCTGGGGTCGGTCGCCGCGATCGCCACGATCCTGACGATCTTCGTGCTGTTCCGCACGATCTTCGCCACGTTCCTGGCGGTCTTCGCGCTGTTCCCCACGGTCTTCCCAGCGTTCCTGGCCATCCTCGCGACGCTCGTGGCTGTCCTCCCAGCGCTCCTGCGCATCTTCACGGCGTTCCTGCTGGTCTTCCCAGCGCTCTTGGGCGTCCTCCCGACGCTCCTGCGCATCTTCGTAGCGCTCGTAGCGGTCTTCGTGCCACTCCCGACGATTTTCGATCCGTTCCCGGGCTTCTTCGATCCGGGCGCCACGACCGTCCCGCCAGTAGCCGGCGACATAGTTGCCGTTGTAGTAGCCGCCGCTTACCCAGGCGTAGTTATTGTAATAGAGCGGGCGCCAGTAGCCATCGTAGTAGTGAGGACCCACCCAGTAGCCGGGCACCCAGTCGTAGCCGGCGCGGGTGTAGGTGGGGACCCAGTGGCCAGGAACCCAGCTTCCCCAACGATCATAGTGGCCATCCACCCAGGACCAGCCCGAGCGGTAGCTGGGACGGTAGCCGGGTGCCCAGGGGTCTACCGCGACGTAGCCTCCACCGGGAGTCACCACGACGGTGACGCCAGCGGCGGCGTCGGGGGTGGCGAGTCCAAGGAGCAGTAGAGCGGTTGCGAGCATGTTGACCTCCTGCCTATGGTACGCTGCGAAGCCGGGTCCATTCACGGCGAATTGACGGGGGAGGTGTAAGGGAATGTCGCAGACGACGCAAGTACCGTTCAGTGCAGACTGGCAGCAGCGGCTCGGAGAGCTGTTTACGGTAGACGCCGACGCCGCTTTTAGGGAGCTGGAAGCAGAGGTGGTCGGAGGAGGAGGCGGCGCTCTGGCATCTTCGATCGGGGCCTGGCTGCTTTGTTGTTATGGCCCCACTCGGCTGCTGCCCATGGCCGTGGCCTGGGCCGAGGATGCCTGCGCAAAAGCGCCGGATGATCCTGAAGTCCGGCACACCGCCGCCTGGGCCTATGCCTCCGCTGAGTCCTGGGAGGGTGCGGCGCACCACCTGCAGATCCTCCTCCACAACCCTACATTTTCCCCCGACGACCTGGACGACCTCGCCCACCTCGCCCTGAAGTCGGTGCCCTCCGGATCCGGAGAGCGGATCCTGACCGTCCTGGAGCAGAGCCCGGCCCCACTCCCGACGGTGATCGCCGCGTTACGTCTGCAATTGGGTAAGGAGATCCAAGAGGAGTGGCGCGAGCAGGCCGAAAGCCACCGTAGCGCCTACCGGGCCCTGGAGCCCTCAGAGGGCGGCTAGACCTTTCAGTAAATACCAACCACCAATGCCCAGAACCAGCGCCCGGCTGGCCTTGCGGAAGCTGCCGTCTTCCAGCCGCTCCAATACCTGTGCCCCCAGAAGGGTGCCCAGCACCGCCGCCACCGCCGTTCCCGCCAGAAGGGAGGGCTCCGGTGCAGCAAGGCCCCAAAAGACCCACAGCTTCAGCAGGTGGGACACCACCTGGGTCGCCGCTTTGGTCGCCACGATCTCACGTCGCCCCAACTTGCTCTCTACAAAAAACATATCCAGCAGGGGCCCTGCCACCCCGGCGATGCCCTGCACCAGCCCCACCAGGAGCCCGGCCCCAGCAGAGGCCAAAGGACTTCCTACTGGATCTGGAAAGCGAACACGACCAGAGAGGAGACGACCCACCACTGGCAATATCCCCAGACCCAGGTAGATCACGGCGGGGGAGGGGCTGAAAGAGATCCACTTCAAAAGTACAGAAGCCGTAAGTGCGCCGCCCAAATAGGGCAGAAGGACCCCAAGCTGCACCTGCCGCCGGTGTACCAGCGCACGACTTCCATTGGCGACGGCCTGGGTCCAGCCATGCAACACCATGGCCTGCGCGACGGGCAGGGTCGCCGCCCAAATCCCCATCAGGATCAGACCCCCGGCCATACCAAAAATCCCCGAAAGAAAGGAGGTACCCAGGGCGGAAAGAATGATCTGGAGAAACATCTTGGCTCCGACTTTTCAGCATTCTAAAGCCGGCCAACCCTTGCGTCCTACGCGCCGCTGGCTATGAATCAAGTAGCAAAAGGACTTTATGGTCGAGCAGTTGGAAGCCCTTCGGGCCTTGAGGGATGGCGGCACCACCGCCCTGGCCGCCGTTCGCCTGCGTATCTCCCAGTCGGCTGTCAGCAAGCGGATCGCCGCTTTGGAAGCACGCTGTGGCGTGGCCCTGGTGCGCCCATCGGGTCGGCGTATTGTGCTGACACCCGCGGGGGAGGCGCTCTTGACCGAGGCAACCCCGCTACTGCTCCGCCTCCAGGAACTTTTGGAGCAACGCCCGGAAGAGCAGCGCGAGCTGGTGGTAGGTGCACCGGAGTCGCTGATGGCGAGCTGGCTGCCGGGGCGCCTGCGCGGGCTGCGGCTGGAGCTGCACGTACACCGGGGGCCGGTCCTGGTCGAACGTCTGCGATCCGGCAGCTTGGAAGTGGCGATCTGCGTGGATGCAGGCTCTTTTCCCGAGCTGTTGGTGGAGCCCCTGGGCAGCGAGGCCATGGGTCTGGTGGGCGATGTTCCTGCCAAAGGTCCGATTGATCTATGGACCATTGAGGAGAATTCGCTGACGGGTGCCTTTTTGAGCCGACGTTGGGCGCGGCTGCAACGGAGCTTGGGTCGGGAATTGCGGGTGCAGCGCCGCCTGGAGTCCTTTGTGGTGCTGGCGCGGCTGGCGATGGAGGGTTTTGGGGTCGCGCTGGTGCCCGAGGGCATCGCCCGCGCACTGAATATTCAGAATTTTCAGGTACTTCCCGAGCTGGAGCGTCCGCTCTGCCTGCTCACACGGCCCAGCAACCGGGAGCGGCCGGAGCTGCGTTTGTTGCTAAACCAACTGCGGGGCCAGCCGGCCCGGTAGGCGGGCCTACCCGGCGCTCACAAGCCGACAACGTCGCTATCGGCTATGATCAGGCAGGGAAGGGGAATGGCAAAACCGACGCTTCAGGGCTGGCTGCGCTCCACCCGGGATCGGGTGCAGTCGGGGATTTCCCAGGCTGTACCTGCCTGGGAGCTGTGGCGTCAGCACCGACCCACCCTGCGCGCCTGGGTGCGCTACCGCGGTGCGGTGGAGGAGATCCTGGGCGCGGAGGAGGCCGAGGCCTACACCGAGCTGCTTGTACAGGTGGCGCGAATTGACGGCGCGATCGCCCGGATTCTCGCGCTCAGCCTGCCCGACCAACTTCCACGCGTACCGACGGATCAGCGGCCGCTCTATTTCCAGCTCCTGGGCATGGCCATCGAAAAACGTCCGGAGGCACTCCCCCTTTTATGCCGGAGCCTGCCCGAGCTGATCGGAAGGATGGAGCCACACACCATCGCCGCCTTCATCGGCGAAGGTCTGGCCTTGTATGCGGATTCTCCCCAAAAAGCGGAGAGCTTCTTTCGGCAGGAGAGCGAGGGCGGGCAGGTCGCCGCTCGGCGGCTGCAGAAGGCGCTGCCGCTGACCGAAGTCAGCCGGACGTTGGGGCTGTATGCGCGGGCGCACTGCGGCGAAGATGTACAGCTTAAACCCGGAAAAGGGACGGCCTTTTCCGATGGGCACCACATCTACCTGCCCGAGTGGATGGACCACTATGGCGACGAACGGGACTTTCTGAGCTACCGCGTGCTCACCGCATTGGCGGCGGGCTACCTGGAATTTGGTACCTTTGACCTACGGGTTGACGATTTGGAAGGGCGCTGGCCGGAGCCGAAGGAGGAGGAGGGGGAGCTGCAGCGCTTTTTCGCCGCCTTTCCCAACCGCTCCCTGGCCCGCGACCTCTTCCAGATCCTCGAAGATTGCCGGGTAGAAGCCAAGATCCGCGCGGAATATCCGGGCGTGGCCCGCGATCTGGACCTGCTCGGCCCCAGCCTGCGGGAGCCACGGGAGACACCCTCGGGCTCGGCAGCGCGGGCGGTGGAGGCCCTGGCAAGGGTGGTCTACAGCCTGGAAGCACTGGATCTGAGCGAAGCCGAACACTCTGCACTTCGGCCGGTGCTGGCCGGCCTTGCTGAGCTGCCCCGGGGCAGTGTACACGATGTCGCCCGCTTGGTGCAGCAGAGCTATCCCTCCTTTGACGCCCTGATGCGTCGCTCTGAGCCCGAGCAGAACAGAAACAACTCGGGACGCACCGGGGACAAAAACGCAGCCGCACCGCCGCCGCCCTCTGCAAGCCGGCCCAACCGGCCCCGCGCCCCCCAGCTACGCCCCGAAGAGGCCACCCCAGAAGACCAGCAGGTAGAAGCCCGGGCCCGTCGGCTGTGGAATGCGCCGGACTCCGAGCGTCCCACGCCCACAGAAGCGAGAAAGATCGTCCGCAAAGAGCGCAGCCGGGCTGAGCAGGGCAACGTGCAGCTCCGGGAGCAGGCCCAGCCCCCCGGCGGCGCAGTTGTCCCCGAAGAGGCGGAGCTTCCTCCGGCAAAAGCGAGGAACAACCTACGCCCCGAAGAAGATCCCGATCTGCTGCCCGGTGAGCGGCGCTTTGTCTACAAAGAATGGGATTCTGGTATCGAGGACTACAAACCCGCCTGGGTGACGGTGCGAGAGCATCGTGTGAAGGAGGGCTCCAGCGCCTACGTGGACGACGTGATGCGTCGTCACCACACGCGTGTGGTAGAGCTGCGTCGGCGCTTTGAAGCGCTGCGTCCGCAGGAGTTTTTACGGCAGACCCGGCTGACCGACGGGGCGGATCTGGACCTGGATCGGGTGGTGGAGGATCGGGTGGCCGCCCGCAGCGGGGGAGAGCGAAGTGACCGGATCTACGCCAATGATCTGCGGATGCGGCGGGATGTGGCAGTGGCGCTGTTGCTGGACATGTCCTCTTCGACCAACGAGTCGGCGGATGGGTCGTCCCGTCGGATCATCGACGTGGAAAAAGAAGCCTTGATCCTGGCTGCCGAGGCCCTGCACAGCCTGGGAGACAGCTTCGCGGTCTTCGGCTTCTCCGGCTACGGGCGCGGGCAGGTCGTTTTTTATGTGGCCAAGGACTTCCACGAGCCATGGAACGACAAGTCCAGGTCCCGCGTTGGAAATCTGAACTTTAAAATGGAAAATCGGGACGGCGCTGCCATCCGCCACGCGACGGCACGTCTCTTGGCCCGCCCGGCAAAGGCGCGGCTCTTGATACTGCTTTCCGACGGAAAACCCCTGGATTGTGGCTGTGATCACTACTACGATCGCTACGCCCAAGACGACACCCGTGCGGCACTGCGGGAGGCCCGGAAGGGGGGGATCCACCCCTTCTGCATCACCGTGGATCCGGCGGCGCGTGCCTACCTGCCGCGGATGTACGGCGACGTGGCCTACACGGTCATCGACAGGGTAGAGCAGCTTCCTGCGCAACTATTACGTGTCTACCGTCGCATGGCGATGTAGGGGGAAGGATGGTGGAGCGACTTGGACAGGGAAAGATCGGCCTCGTTCTGATCGCAGACCTGCACGGGGTGGATGCGATGCTGACCAGCTACGCGCGGCGGCTGGTGGACGAGGGCTATTCGGTGGCGATGGTGGGAGACTGGAACGTGAACACTGACCTTGATCTTCCGGATCGGGAGGGTCTGGCCGCGGCGCGGAAGGGCAAGGCCGCACTGGCCGGGGTGGAGCGGCTTGGGGTGGTCGGTTTTGGGGTCGGTGGCCTTTTTGCCCGGCTCTCTGCTTCGGCTCTTCCTGGATTTTCGCTGGCCGTGGACTTTGGTGGTCGGATCGTCTACCCATCCATTACCCAGGAAAAACCTGCACAGCCGCTGGACCTGCTGCCGGGCTTGCGGGGGGGCCTTCTTTGCCACTATGGCGAGGTGGATCCGGTCACACCCCCGGCGCATCTGGAGGAGCTGAACCAGCGGATGGCTTTTCGGCAGCTTCCTTTTTCTCTCTATCTCTATCCGGGCTGTGGTCATGGCTTCTATGATCCACAGGAAGAAGGCTATGATCTGGAGGCCGCAGAACTATCATGGCAGCGGACGATCCGCTTCTTGGAGCTGCAGCTTGGGTAGCCCGGTGCCGCGTACCGGTTAATTTCCCCGCACAGGAGGCAGGATGCAACCGCAGCTCAGTGCCGATTCCCTCGAAGTAGCGTTCCGACCTGTAGTTTATGCCGCCGGGCGGAAGGAGGAAGAGGAGGAGGAAGAAGAGGACGACGACGACTGGGAGGATGAAGACGAGGATCTCGACGACGAGGATCTGGAAGACGAAGATCTGGAAGACGAAGACTGGGACGATGACGACGAGGACCTCGACGACGAGGATCTCGACGAGCTGGACGACCTGGAAGATGAAGACGACGACGAGGACGATGACGAAGAGGACTGGGAAGACGACTGGGAAGACGACGAGAAGGATGAAGAAGACGCCTGATTCCCATGGCCTACTTTTTTGAAACCGAGGAGCATGCTGCTCTTAGACGCTCTGTGCGTCGCTTTGCAGAAGAGCAGCTTGCACCCTACAGTGCCGACTGGGAAGAGGCGGAGTCCTTCCCCGTGGAGCTGTATGCAGCGGCGGCCGAAGCTGGGATCACCGGCATCGGCTACCCTGAAGAATACGGAGGGTCGGGTGGGGATTTATCACACCTGATCGTCGCCTCTGAAGAGCTGTTGTTGGCAGGACGGTCGGTGGGCACCATTGTGGGGCTGGGCAGCCACTCCATCGCGGTGCCGCCGATTCTGATTGCGGGCAACGACGAGCAAAAGCAGCGATTTATTCCCCCGGTATTACGTGGTGAAAAGATCTGCGCCCTGGCCGTGACCGAGCCCGGAGGCGGCTCGGACGTGGCACGCCTGCGCACCCGGGCGGTACGGGAGGGGGATTTTTACCGGATCTCCGGGACAAAAACCTTCATCACCTCCGGCGTTCGGGCAGACTGGGTGACCCTCGCGGTGCGGACGGGCGAGGAAGGGCATGGTGGGCTCTCGCTGATTGTTGTTGAGCGCGGAACACCGGGCTTTTCCGTGAGCCGGGCGCTCAAAAAGACGGGATGGTGGGCCTCGGACACCGCCGAGCTGATGTTTGACGACGTACGGGTGCCGGTGGAGAACCTGATCGGGGAGGAGGGAAGTGGCTTCTTCACGATGATGCAGAACTTCGCCTCCGAGCGGCTGCTGCTGGCCGGGCAGTGTGTGGCCATTGCCGAGCTGGCCCTGGCGGAGAGTTTGATTTGGGTACGCCAACGCGAGGCATTTGGTCGCCCCATCGCCGGTTTTCAGGTCACCCGGCATCGGCTGGCGGAGATGGCGACCCGACTGCGGGCCAGCCGCGCCATGGTGAACGAGGCCGTCCAGCGTACCCTGGCCGGGGAGAGCACCGCCGGCCTGGCGGCGATGACCAAGAACACCGCCACGGATATGTGCTCCTTTGTCTGTGACGCCGCCGTACAGCTACACGGTGGCTACGGCTATATGCGGGAAAGCCTGGTGGAACGTCTGTATCGGGACGCCAGGCTCTACCCCATCGGCGGGGGAACACGGGAGATCATGAACGAGCTGATTGCAAAGATGGAGCTGGAGCTGGGCTGAGGAGGCAGCACTCAGTGCATCTGTTCCATGCACCCAGACATCGGCGCAGGTGCTCAGTGCATGACTCAGTGCATGACTCAGTGCATGACTCAGTGCATGGACTGAGTGCAGAATTCAGCGCAACCTCTCCTCGGTGCCGCCGCCAGAGATCGTGACCGCACCGACTTCGGTGACGGTGATGATCACGTCGTCCTGCGCTTCCTGGAGGATCGGGTCTTGACCTGTCAAGGCCCCACCCCGGTTGGTCCAGACCCGCTGCACATGGTTCTGGAGGCGCTGCAGCACTTCGTCGGCGGGGGCATCCAGGTAGCTGTCGTTGCTGCCGGTCAGACCCAGGCGAGGGCTCCCATCGGCGGGAAGGCTACGATCAATCCAGCTTTCCCAGGTACTGGAGTTGATGCCGTGGTGTCCCAGGTGGGCGACGGTCGCACCTTCGGCTGGCAGGTCCAACCGGGAGGCGTAGAAAGATTCGAGGTCGGGCGTATCTTTTCCGCCGCCGGTCAGATCCCCATTCCAGAGATAGACAAAATCGCCCCAGGACACCGTCCCCACGAGGCTGCGGGCATTTTCGCCGTCGTCATCGTCGGGAAGGCTACCGAAACGATCCCCGAGAATCTCTGCATCCGCCGCCAAGATTTTCAGTTGGGCACCATCCCCCAGATCCAGGGTCCAGGGAAGGGTGCAGCCACTCTCCGTACACAGATCCGTTCGCGACGCAGTGTCGAAAGTTCTGGGAAGGTTGACCGCATCCAGATGTACCGGACCCCGGCTCACCAGATTTTTGTAGGACAGCCCCAGATCATCCAGTCCACCCGCATGATCCGAGTGAAAATGCGTCAGAATGATGGCGTCCACGGGCTCGCGGCCGCCATAGCGGGACACTGCATCGGTGACCATGGCGGCATGATCGTCATTTCCAACGTCGAGAAGCACGGTGGTGCCGTCGGGACCGAGGATCAGCATACTCTCGCCGATCCAGCCTTCGCAGTCGAGCTGGATCAGGCGGAGGGGGGATTCGGTGGTGGAGTCGTCCTGGGCGGGGGAGTCGTGTTTGGCGGGATCCTTGAGGGGATCGGTGGGGGGGCAGGCGAGGAGGAGGAGGG
>CAITDR010000181.1 GCA_903891165.1 uncultured Pseudomonadota bacterium | reverse complement strand
CGAGTTAGGGACCTTCCAGGCCCCTAACGACCCCGGCCAGCCCTGCGCGGGCCGGTTGTGGCTGTGAAACGACGAAACCGCGTTGGTGGTTTTTGTGGCGTTTGGGTGGGTCGTTTCAGAGCCCCTCCCTGGACCCACCCTTGGGAGAAGGGCGAAAGGCAAAGGCAGAAAGGCAGAAAGGCAGAAATGCAAGACCAATTCCTGCCGGGCCCGCACCATGCATCATGTATCATGTATCATGAGGCCGCAGTCTGAAGACAAGTCCGCGCCACCTCCAGGTTCTGCAGCGTGGCTTCGTCGGGACCGTAGAGCCGAAGCGACGTCTCGAACATCGTGATCGCACGTTCAAATGCCCCGCAGCAGAGGTAGAGGGTACCAGCTGTAAAGGGGAAGTCTTCCTGTTCACCGATGTGGAAATACTGCGCCCATGCCTGGTCCACCAGGGCGATCAGGTCCTCCCGGACCTCGAGATCGGCCTCGGGTACATGCCGCCGCAACATCGGGGTGAGCCGCTGGAGCTGGGTTGCGTCTCCACGCCCCAGGCGCGCAAGGGCCATGGCCTGTTCCAGGCTCAAATCTTCGCGGGGCTCCACCCCTTTTCGCAAAGAGAAGTAGTCGTCCGGGCCAAAAGTAGCGATGGCCGCCGCATAGGCCGCCCGCACATCCAGCCGCGTTCCCGACCCGGCCACACAACAGACCACGTTCAGGCTCTGCGGCGGGTGCTCGGGCTGTAACAGTTCCCCTCCCCTCCCCTCAAAAAACGCCCCAAGGGCATGGTAGTTCACCGTCATCGAAAAACTACCATGCAGCGCCAGTCCCGGCCGAGGGAGGCCGACCATCCGATCCAGTCGTACAAAACCCTTATCCGCACTCAACAACATCCACCGTCCGGCGGCCAAGCCGTCAAACAGTCGCGCCACGGCGATGGCTGCGATCGGAAAACGAATGGAGCCCTTCGGCATGGTCTCCCGATAGCTGGCCAGGATCTGGTCCAGCTCGGGATCACCATAGTAGTCGCCTTCTACCAAACGATCTTCGTAGAGCAGCTCCGCATGTTCCAACACCGACGGATCGTTAGAATCCCCATCTTCAGGCAGCGTCACTGTGGCGAGGCAGGCGTAAAGCTGGCCCTGGTCCACCCAGAAAACATCCTGGGGAATGCTATCCAGATAGTAGTTTGCCACCACCGCCAAGGGATTTTTCAGGCCACCATGTGCCAGCTCCAAACCGCTGACCCGCAGCTTCAGGCTCTGATCTTTTTCAAGGTCAAAACGCGCAAAATCCAGGATTCCCGCCTGGATAAAGCCCTGCAGGGAGGGGTGGACCTGCCAGCTTGCCATCACCGGCTCGGAAAAGTCAGTCATCACATAGACGAAAGACAGCGTGGGGAAGGGAGACCGGGCCAACAAAGCCTGGAGCCGCTGGAGAAAGAGGAAGGCAAAGCGCCCGGATCCCGCTCCCAGCTCCACGATGTAGACCGGTTGAGAAGGGTCGATCCCCCCGGCCACCACATCGCGCAGCCAACCGAAGACCACCCGCGCGTAGGCCTCGGCAATAAAGGCATTACAGGTGGCAAAATGAGGGATCACCCCCGAAGCCCAACCCTCCAACCCGGCACGCTCGTACCAGCCCTTCTGAAGCGCCCACAGGCGCGACTGGGAGAGTGGAACATCTTCATCCAGGATCTTTCTGCTCATTCTCCCCTCTACTCGACCAGGTTCCGAAACATCCGTAGGCCAGCGGGCCGGTAGCCCAACCTCTCGTAGAACCGGACGGCGCCCGCGTTGAAGGCGCGCACATCCAGCTCCAGCCGCCCCAAGCCCAGCCCTTCCGCTTCCACCTCGGCCAATTGCATCAATTTTTGACCCACCCCACGACGCTGAGCTCCCTTCAACACCACGAGCTGATCGACCAACAACCAGCTTCTTGCCCAGGTGAAAGGATTGGCGGGCCGATCCACACGCTGCAGCAACAACATCCCCAGAAGCTCCCCCTGCTCCTCAGCCACCCAGAACCAGGCACCCTCCGCGAGTTTTTCGGCATACCAGGCGCGTCGTTCTTCAGGATCTCCCTCCCGATACACCTCAGGCTCCCCCTGGACGTGCAGCGCCTGGATCTCCGCACTCAGGCGCACGATTCCCGGGAGATCGTTCCGTTCGGCATGACGAAGCTGGATCATCGCCAAGACTCCACGTTCAGTGTTTCTGGAGCTTTCCACCCTGCTTGGGCATGGGGCGGGCGGGGGCCAGACGGGGGCGGTCGCGCTCGGTACTGCTCTCGGGCGGACCGCTGTGGTTGGGGGTGAGGGTGCGGGGGCCGTCACCGGAGGGATCTTCTACGGGTGCGGCTGATTTTTCGGTGCTCGCCGGGCTAGCCGGAGCTGCAACCGGAGCTGCGGGAGGAGGGACCGGCACCGGGGCGGCCTCCAAGCCGGGGACCGGGATGGCCGCCCCCGAGGGGTGGGTCCAGCCCGACAGGCAGGCGGGTCCCTTGGCACCGGTACCGACCACCCGACCGGCGGAGTCCGCCTCCATCGTGACGGTGCAGGTAACCGGGATGGTTTCCCCGCCGCTGACCCGGTACTGCTCCCGACCGTTCGGATCCCGTTCCTCCCGGATCACTTTATCGGTGTGGATCTCGTGCCGGGATTCCCACACGTAAAAGGTGTGACCGTCAGCCCCGGCGGTGCTGCGGGTTGGGGCGCCGATCACCCGAATGGCGTCGTTGATCGAATGGCCCTGGAAGGTGGCCAGCTTGTCGTTGAAGCCGGTCGCATCGGGCACTGCCGAGCCACCACAGGCGAGGATGGACAGGAGCACAGTCGCAAGGAGAAGGCGCATATACCCTCCTAAGCCGGGGCTCTGTGCTCTTCCAGGGGCTTTTCTACTCTGCCTTTCTCCCCAACGGCTTGGGGGCCCACGACGGTCGATTAATTTCCGAATTTCGTTGCCCTACCAAAAAGGATGGATAAGGAGCCCTGGAAACTTACAGTAATTTTTTGTGGAGGTGAATGTGGTCCTACTTCTTTCTCTTGCCCTTGCCCAGACCCCTCCTCCCGCCAGCCCAGATGCGGCCCCGATGGAGGAACTTCCTCCAGAAGTTCGAGCAATGATAGAGCTGGAGCAGTCCCTTACCTATGAACATGGGGACATCTCCGTCGCCAACGGGAAGGCCACCCTCCACATTCCGGAGACCTACGGATTTCTCGACAAGACCGAGGCCAACAAGGTGCTGATGGCCTGGGGGAATCCCGACTCTCCGCAGGTGCTGGGCGCCATTTTCCCAGTGGGAAACTCTCCCTTTGGCGAAAATAGCTGGGGCGCCTTCCTTCAATACGAACAGGACGGGCACGTCAGCGATGACGACGCCCAGAGCATCAACTACGACGACCTGCTCAAGGAGATGCAAGCCGGAGAAGAGGCTGACAACAAAGCAAGGAAGCAGGCTGGATTTTCTGCCCTCCACCTCAGCGGCTGGGCAGAGCCCCCCCACTACGACATGGCCAGCCGCAAGCTGCACTGGGCCAAAATGATCGTGGACGACCAGAAGCAGAGCACGCTGAATTATGACATCCGGGTGTTGGGCCGGGAGGGTGTCCTTTCCGTCGAAGCCGTCGCACCGGGCGATCAGCTTCCCACGGTAAAGGCATGGATGGCAGACCTCATCACAGTCGTAGAGTTTACGCCCGGAAACCGCTACGAAGACTTCAACTCATCCACCGATCAGGTTGCGACGGTGGGGCTGGCAGCACTGATCACCGGCGGTGCCGTCGCCGCGACCAAGGGTGGCTTTTTGAAGGGGCTGCTGGCCATGCTGATCGCGGGTAAGAAGGCGGTGGTGGCGGTCGTGGCATTGGCAATTGGGGCGTTGAAGTCCCTATTTTCTGGAAAGAAGAGCGAAGATCAGTAGCGGCGGGGCGCACGCTCGCCGGCCCGCCCCCGCGGCCTATTTTCCCCCCTCCCCTTGACCGGAGGTGCTGCTCCGCTACGTTGACCGTCCCGGGGCCGCCACCATGTACCTCCTCCTCTCCTGCGCACCCCATCTGGTTCCCGTAGGAGCACACCTTCCTCCAGGACTTCCCCGCTTTGAGCTTTCCGAAGGCCGGACGGTCCTGGACCTGCAGGGTGATGGCCGCCTCCCCGACCAGCCTGCCACAGGTCCACTCCCCGGTGTTCCCCTTGTCTTTCCTGGCGAAATTGGTGTAGGTGCCTTGGCGGCAGTACTGGAGCGGCAGGCGGCTGGTGGAGCCACCACCCTGACCTTGGTGAGCGAGGGACAAGGCGCAGAATTTGGCCTGCATATCGGCCATTCCCCCCCCTCCCCCGCCTTGGAGATCGCCATCTTGCCGGACCAGCTGGCCTGGCACCGGGGGCTCGGCACGTGGAGTCGGCTGCCCGACCTGGCAGGGAAGCCCGATCTGGCAGCGCTGCGCAGTGTAGTCAAGGAGGACCGCGCCACAAACCCGGACGGTAACGTCGTAGAAATTTTTGTGGATCTACAAAATCAGTGGAAACGTGCCGCGCCGGTGCTGGGGCTGTTGATGGACTACCCCACCCGCCTGGTCCAGGTGCAGGTGCCCCCCGCCGACGCGCCTGCCGAGGCCCGGGTAGCGGGGGTAGGGTGGCTCTGGCAGCTTCATCCCTTTGTAAGCCTCGACCTTCCTTCCTTTACCTCAGGCCGCCCTATGGGTGGGCCCCGCCTGAGCCTGCGCGCGGACGGTGGCGGATGGCTGGAGGACCAGCCCCTTCCCGACCTGACCACCACCCCTATTGATGCCGCCCTGGGTGGAAAAACAGAAGAAGTACGCCTGTTTGTGGATGGTCAGCTCCCCGCGGAGAAGCTGGCCCCGCTGCTCCGGTCCCTCAAGGTGGCCGGGGTCCGGCGCATCGGCCTCAGCTCCCCCCGCGTGCCGGGGCTGGCGCTGCCCGTGGTTCTGGAATCGAATCGGAGTGTAAGCCAGATTACCGTACAACTGGGCACCCTCGGGCTGTCGGTAGGCCGTGGGGAGCCGGAGCTTTTTCTCGGAAAGGCCACTGAGAACCTTGATAGGCTGGTGCGCATCCTCCAAAAAGAGGGCTCCGACCCAAGCGATGTGCCGAGTCTCCACCTGGAGCTGGATCCCCGGGTGCAGGTGGCCGAGCTGGTTCCGGTGCTGGACGCCCTGACCGCGGCGGGGTGGAGCTATCCCTCCCTGGAGATCAAATTGGGCGCCGCGTTGGTGTTTATGCCCAGAGCTCCGATTGTGCCCTACCGCAGCCCGCTGAAGGTCAGTATCAGCCAGGACGGAACTTTTGTCCTGGATAATGTCCGAATCTCTCTGCCCCACATCGCCGCCTTCTTCCAGCGTTGTGATCAGGGCACCTGTGCCACTTTTGTCGCCCTGGAGAACCAGGAGCAATGGTACCTGGGGCGTTTTCCCGAACGTCCGGCCGAGGAAGCGCCCTGGATTTTCCAGCGGCCGGTCTACCCCTGGACGGGAGAGCTGCCGCGGCGAGAGCCGGAGCAGCGCGGCAGCCTGCGGATGCTGGTGGGGGGTCCGGTACCAACACCTGCCCCTTCCAGTCGCCAGACGGTGGAAAATGGTGCAGCTACCGGTGACAGTCTGACCGATGCGGTGGTGGCCTGCTACACGGAAGCCTTGGGGCGGAATCCGGCCTGCCGGGGAACGATCGTCGTGAGTGCGATGGTGGGATCGGATGGGAATATGCTGGGCGCGCGGCTGCTCAGCTCCACCTTGGGCGACCAAACCGCCGACAGCTGTATCGTGGAGGCGGTGCAGAAAAATGCACGAACGGCGGGGATGCGAAGTAATGGGATCACCACCGTACAATATCCATTTAACCTTTCGCCGGGGTAGTGACTCTGATCAGAGTCACGAGCCCGTGCCCCCCTCCAACAGGCCCCGGATCCCACTGCGGGTATTGGCCAACGCCGCCAAACGCCGCTCATCGGCGGAGGCATAGTCCCGGTCCCAGGCCAACACCCGCGGCGTCATCAGGTGGTGCCACAGCGGCGGGATCATGGCCAATAAAATGGTCGTCAGGTAGCCGTTGATCATCAGCGGCGCGTCGGGAAGCGGTTTTAACTCATGGTAGGGCACCTCACCCTGGGCATGGTGGTGGGAGTGCCGGGTGAGGTTGAACATGGCCCAGGAGCTGATTCTTTTGGTGGTATTCCAGGAATGGCGTGGGTGGACGGGAGTACGCGGATCGCGGACGATGCCGTAGTGCTCCATATAGTTTACAATTTCCAGAAGGGACTTCCCCCACAGAGCGCACGCAACAAAAAATGCCGCCGTCCAGAAGCCCCCCATGGCCCAGGCGAGAGCGACCAACAACAGACTCATACTGTGGCCACGGATCACCGCATTATGCCAGGAATAAAGCCCAAGCCCCTTTCGCTCGAGCCGCAACTTTTCGATCTTCCAAGCGCTGATGTTTCCCCGCACCGTGGAGACTACAATATGGGCGTAGACATTGCGTCCTCGCGGTGCGGTGGCGGGATCGTCGATGGTGGACACGTAGCGGTGGTGCCCGTACACATGCTCAATCGCAAAGATGGTGTCGAAGCTGAAGGCCAAAAGCCAGCGCCCAACGGCCATGGAGATGGGATCCCAGGTACGATGGGTCAGCTCGTGTGCGGTGATGGTTCCCACCATGCCGATCATCAACCCGGTCAAAATCCAGGTAGAAATACGGTGAACCCCTGCCGTCGCATCACGGGCAGCAACCCAATCATGGCCCGTCAGGTCCCCCAGCCATGCCCCAAAACCCAGGACATCCCCCGGACTCACACTCCAGAGGGCCGAAAAGACCACCATCGTCAAGAGCGGCAGCGCCATCCAGAGCTG
>CAITDR010000180.1 GCA_903891165.1 uncultured Pseudomonadota bacterium | reverse complement strand
GCCTACGGCGACCACCCCGAGCGCGCGGTCGGGTACGATGTACTCGGCGCCAAGACCGCGCTCCTGGAAGGTCAGATCGCTGGCGCCCATGAGCTGGTCACGCGAAAAAGGAACTTTGGAACGTCCCATCTGCACGGTGAACCAGGAGGCCACCTGATAGCCCGCCACCGCGTCGATCACCTGAATGTCCTCTTCTCCGGCGTTGTAGCCGTCGTAGGGAGAGGAAAGCCCCACGGTCAGCCGGTAGACCAGCGGCCCGTTCATGTCCTGAAAACCAAGGCGCAAGCGCTTGACTTTGATACCTGCGTCGTCTTCCGGGTCACCTATGCCCGAGGCATCGGCTTGAGGGTCCTGGTCGAAGTCGTAGACGGTACCCCAGAGCTGCAAAAGCCCTACCGGACGCGGAATATCCTGCGAAGGGGTCTCCTGGGCGAAGGCGGCAGCGGCAAACAGCAGGTACATGACGGACTCCCGGGCGCCGATTCTATCCGCTTGTGTGCGAGGAAGCTACTCAGTGCCTGTTCTGGCGGTGCCTATTCCGGACTGGGTTCCCGCGTCTTGGTGGTGGCAAAGCGTGCGACCACGATGCCCACCAGGTACAGCACCACCAGGGGCACCGCCATCAGCACCTGGTCGAACCAGTCCGGTGGGGTGAGCACCGCCGCAACAATAAAAATGAGGACGATGGAGTAGCGGAAGCCCTTGATCATGTCGATGTGATCGATCAGGCCCAACCTTGCCAAAACCCATACCACGATGGGAAGTTGAAAGGAGATGCCAAATGCGACAATAATGGTCGTTGCGAAGGTCAGATACTTGTCAATAGACAAGACCGCCTCAACATTCTCTCCAGGCACGGCCAGCATGACTGGAAAACTGAATGGAAAGACGATGTAGTAGGCGAAGCCGCCACCGGCAAGAAAGAGCGTCGTGGAGGAGCCGACCAGGGGGGCCACCCAGCGTTTTTCTGTGGAGTAGAGACCCGGGGAGATGAAGCGCCAGATTTGCCAGAACAAAACGGGTGACGAAAAAAATAAAGCTGCAAATCCAGATATTTTCATCTGGACCATAAAGCCCTCGGCGGTATCCATCATCGCCAGGGTGCCACGACCGTTGAGCTTCAGGGCCACATCCATCGGGGCCACCAACCAGTCAAAGATCTGGTTGGAGAAGAAAAAGCTGACGAAGAAGGAGATGATCAGCGCCGCCAGCCCTTTGATCAGCCGGTCCCGCAGCTCGTGCAGGTGCTCCAGCAAGGGCATCCGGTATTCTTCGACAGGATCCATGACTAGGACTCCCCGGGGAGGATGCGCGGGGCGGCATCGTCAGGAAGGCGGGGATCAGGAGGAAGAAGCAGTGGATTTGTGCCAGGGCTGCTGCCTGCGGAGACCAGTCGGCCATCCTCGGTATGGGCGGGGAGATCCTCTCCGGTGGGAAGATGGCGGGCAAGGCGGGGAATTGGAGCTTCGCCCTCCTCCACGGGCGGGGCCCCCTCCGTGACCGCGGGGCGGGGGTGTGGATCACTTTCCGAGGGAATAGCGGCGTTACTTTGGGTGGGATCGACCGCTTTTTCCTGGGCTTTTGCCTGCAGTTCAGCGCGACGACGCTCCATTTCCTCGCGACGGCGCCGCATTTCCTCTCGGCGCTCCTCGGCCTCCACCTTGGCTACTTCGGCGTTGAAGGCGCGACGTAGATCGTCGCTGGCGCGCCGGATTTTTGCGTAGTAACGTCCGGCGATCCGCATCATCTTCGGCAGGTCATCTGGGCCGATAAAAACGATCGCCAGTACGGCGATCATCAGCAGCTCTCCCAGGCTCAGATCGAACAAGCGCCTCCCCGCGTCGGTTGGCCCCCTATCCTGTCCCCCTTTTTGCGGCCTCTTTCGATTCTTGCGGCTGTTCCCCTTCGAGGCTTCGCGGCCTTCGCGGCCTCTCGTGCCCCGAAACCGATTTCCGTGAACCTTCGCGGTGGTCCCGGCATTCGACCCAGTGTTGAGTCCCGTTGTGAACCAGAACGAAGCAGCCCTCGTGGCCCAGGCCCGGTCGGGTGATCCCGACGCCTGGGACCGGCTGCTCGGCGGGTTCCAGCTCCGCCTCTACGTCTAT
>CAITDR010000179.1 GCA_903891165.1 uncultured Pseudomonadota bacterium | reverse complement strand
GATGAAGAGGCGTCTTTGGCAACCCCAAGAGAGGATGTTCTTCCGAAAGGGAGAACAGCTACGATTCGAAAGCGCCGGAACAGACGGCGTGAAGGACGGTGGGTGGTTTTGCAGGCATATAACAGTGTCTGTAAAAATCCCGCAGATGAAAGTCTCCGAAGAGGCGGGTGCGAAAGCATCCAAAAATCCGGGAGGCGGTTGTGAAGTGCGACGAACGACATCATCTGTGGGGTCCGCGACCCCGGGCAGTGGAAAGAGGCAACGGTCAGAAGCCTGCGCAAGACTTCGGACGCTCTGTAAAGAGCAACGTTTCTCAGACCTTCCCGGTCAGTGGCGCGGAACATTTCGACGGAATGGCGATTCTGCTACGAACTCTTCGGAGAGAGTAACAGAAAATCGAGGGAAGCTGGGAGAGCAGGGCGGCAACGTCGGCCTTCCAGCCAGGCAGCACCGGGACAACCGGAACTGCTTCGGGGCGATTTCCCACACGCGAGTGTGAGAAAGGGCTCCCGACGGGGTTCAGACGGTCGCAAGATCGCTGGGCACTGCGGACCCGACGGCAAGGGAGCTTGCCGGCAGATGATTTCCTGCGGTCGCAAGACGGCGGGACAGGGACTTCTGATTCGCCTGCGCAAGCAGGGGGATG
Organism: uncultured Pseudomonadota bacterium; assembly: GCA_903891165.1. Lineage (GTDB taxonomy): Bacteria > Myxococcota_A > UBA796 > UBA796 > SXON01 > CAITDR01. Next base: position 5,858 of record CAITDR010000179.1, on the reverse strand, counting down.
GGAAGCCTACCGGAAGCTGCAAAGCGCCGGTCATCAGACACTTCGCAAGAAGTGCAGATTCCAGAGAGAGAACCCGTACGAACCGACGAACCTCAAATCTGGCCGGAAGACGTGTTGCGCAAGCAGCGAAGTTTTCCTGGGCGGATGGTGGTCTGGACCCAGCAGAAATGCCGGGGAAAAGACCGGGTAGAGATACCCAGAGAAGCAGTCTCCGCGAAAGCGGAGGGGCGCTGCTCGGAGCCACGAAAGTGGTTTCGGTGGAGCCTGAGATTCTGGAAACGGAGTCACCTGTGGATCGGCCACGCGACGAATCGCTGCAGAAACCTCTGAAGGGGAGCCCCACCGGTCACCACCGGGTGTCCACACAGCCCTCATCGCGCGAAAGCGCGGTGGGGGCTGATGTGTTTTTGCCTCTACCCTGGCAGGCCTTCCGGACTGGCCAGCAGCCGCCGATACCAGGGCAGCCTCTGCCAGCCTCGCAGTACCCCCAGCTCGGCCTCGGCGGTCACCAGCCGGTCCTGGTGCTCCTGCGCCCGCAACCGCTCGCTGTGGCTGTTGTTCTCCAGATCCCGGCACCGGGCCTCCAGGGTGCTGATCGTCAGCTTCTGCGCCTCGATCACCGCCCGGAGACCATCGCGCTCGGCGCTCAGTGCGGCCAGCAACAGGCGCTCTTCGATCCGTCGTTCCTCGCTGCGACGTGTCTCGACTCGTTCAGCAGGTGGAGGAAGAAGCTCCACGTTTTCTCCTGTACCTGCCGGCGCCGGGTTGGCATCTGGCCGGGGGCCGCCAGGATGGATGGGCTTTCCCTGTGCCGCCAGCACCAACAATGCCTGCCGGCTCACCAGCACCCGGCTGTTGGGATCTTCGGGTTGTTCCCGAAAACCTGCCAGCTCTCCCGCACGGATCCACCCACGTAGGGTGGATACCGAGCGTCCCACCACCACGGCAGCTTCCTTCAACGCAACCAAATCGCTGGGCCGCTCCATTTCCCCCTCCTTCGTTATTCCCCCTATCCGATTTTTCGGGTAGGGGTATCAAGGTGGGTGTCTATTCTGAGGCCTCTGATGGGTATGAATCTGAATTGATACCCCCATCAAATACCTGAGAGCCCCATCAGATAGCCATCAGATAGCTATCTGATGCCTATCAAGCACCCCGCAGATCCAGCATTGATACCCTGGTCTCAGGTTCTTTTCGATACCCTTTGACGGATCTGACACCCTCCTCTGATACCCTCTTCCCTGTGGGGAGACGTAGGTAGCCATTACTTTGTTGGCGGGTTCACCTTTTCTCACCCTTCCCTCCGCCTCCTCCCTCAAGCAGCGCCCTTTCCGGCCGAAGAGAGCCCAGGTCTGCTGTCTTTTGAGGGGTGCCGTGAAGGTCGAAGGCTATCGCGCTATCGAAGTTCCGCAGGAAGCACCTGTGTCCCGGGGCCAGCCTGTGGTTGTGGAGGGCAGTGCTCCTCCTCCTCCTGCCTCCTCAACAGCTGCGGTGGAAGTCTCGGAGATGGGCCAGTTTGTGGCGGAACTACGCCATAAAGCCCGTACTCAGAGCCTCTACGGCGAGGTGCGACCGGATCTGATCGCCCAGCTCCGCCACGAGCTGGCACAGGGCATTTTTGGTGGACCCCAGGATGTGGAGCGCACCCTTACCGCGCTTCAAAGGGCTCTTTAAAACATGAATCGTTCAACTTTTGACCAGTGGCTCCGCATTGTGGAAGCTCAGTTGGTGGCGGCCCGTCGGGTGGACGGCAAGGGTCTGGCGCGCCTGACCCGCGAGCGCCTGATGCTCCAGGACCAGCTCACCCTGGCCGGGGTTGTGGCTCTCTCTCAGGCAGATCGCGCCTACGCCAAAGAGATCACTTTAAAAATCCGTGCGTTGGACCGGCGTATCCGCAGCTGTGCGCAGGTGGTCATGGATGCTCTGGCGGTGGTGGTGCCCGAGGCATCGCCAACCGTCTACAACGCACGTGGCTACCTTCGGGGGTGAAAGATGGGCCTTCTTGATTCTCTTCAAATGGGCCGCAAAGGCCTCTCTGCGGCGACGGCTGGCATCAATGTGGTCAGCAATAACGTCGCAAATGCCAATACGGTTGGCTACTCCCGCCGGAACCTGACCACCCAGAACAGCGACCCGATCTTTCAGCAGGGTGTGCTTTTTGGGCAGGGCGTAGACATCACCGGGATCGTTCGTGCCCATGACCGCTACCTGGGCATGCAGCTGGTCGATGCAGTGGGCCTGCAATCCCGGGCTTCTACCGCCGAAGAGTCGCTGAAGTTGACGGAAGCCTACTTCAACGAGTCGGAGACGGCGGGCTTGGTCGAGGTGTACGGCGCATATTATGACGCCTTCAACCAGCTCTCCTCGGACCCGTCAGACATCTCTTTGCGCAGCCATGCCGTGCAGACATCGGAGCGCCTGGCGACGTCGGTCTCTCGGGTTGCGGATGGTCTCCAGGACAATATCAACAACTTTGATGATGGTTTTTCCGCGAAGTTTTCGCAACTGAATGGGCTTCTCTCCCAGATTGCGAAGCTGAATGCGGCTATCGGCAAACGTGGGGATCTGCAGGGCAATACCGAGCTTCTGGACCGTCGCGACCAGCTGGTGCGCGAGGTGGCGGCGCTGATGGGGGCTTCGGCCGAGCTGGATCCCAGCGGTCAGGCTACCATCTATATCGATGGCCACGCCGTTGTCAGCGGGGGCGAGGCCCGTACCCTGAGCCTGATCACCGCGGCCGGGGTGCCGCCGGTGCTGTACCTGGCGGCGGATGCCGGCTTGATCGATGTGACCTCAGGTGTGGGCGGCGAGCTGGGAGGGATCCTGGATGCCCGCAGCTATACCCAGGGCTATTTGAATCGTCTGGATGACTTCGCCTTTACTTTTGCCAATTCCATGAATGCAATTCATGTGGGTGGCTTCGATAACTATGGTGCTGCGGGCGGCAATCTTTTTGTACCGCCTGCGGCGATTGCGGGTGCGGCCTCCACCTTGTCGGTAGACCCCCTGGTGAGCGCTGATCCCAACCTCCTGGCCATGGCGGGTGCTGCGGGTGCTGCGGGGGATGATACGAACCTCCAGAATATTCTCACCTTTGAAAGCAGTGCTTCTTTTACGGGAGCCTTGACCGGCCTGCAGTTCCTCTCCAGCATCGTCAACGATGTGGGGGGCGATGTGGCGGCGGTCTCCGCTGATGTGGAAGCGCAAGATGCCCTGGTGGAGGACTACGATGCCATGCGTACGTCGATCTCGGGGGTGGATACCGACGAGGAGGCGGTGCGCTTGATCGAGTACCAGGCGGCCTACCGTGCGGCCGCCAAAATCGTCTCGGCCACCGATGAAATGCTCCGTGTGCTCACGACGTTGGGGGGCTGATGATCCGCGCAACACGCCTGGGACTGAATGATCTGGTCTCTCAGCATATGGCGAAGCTTTCGACACGTATGCGCGTGATCGAGGAGCAGTCGGTGACCGGAAAGCGGGTGAATCGTCCTTCCGACGATCCGGCCATTGTTTCCGAGGTACATCGCCTGTACAGCTCGATTGAAGACCAGACGGTCTACGTCAAAAATGCAGAATCGGCCAACAGCCTGCTCTCTCAGGCTGATGAAACCCTGGCGGGGGTGGCCGATCTTCTGATCCGGGCGCGCGAAATTGCGGTGGCGATGGCCAGCGAGACGATAACCGCAGCAGAACGTACGAGTACGGCACCCGAAGTGCAGGGCCTCTACGATAGCCTGGTGCAGCTCTCCAATACCAATATTGATGGGCGCTACATCTTCTCGGGAGATGGCTATCAGAATGCGGCTTTTTCGGCGGCGGGTGTGTACGGGGGAGCGAACACGACGCCCTCCACCCGGATTTCCGAGAGCCAGTGGGCGCAGAATGGCTTCGATGGTTCCCAGGTTTTTCAGGGGGTTATCGATACTTTCGCAGTTCTGAACACCTTTGTTCTGGATCTACAGGCCAACAACGTGCCGGGCATCCAGAATGCGATCGGCGACCTCGATATCGCCTTCGATCAGAACAGCTTTTGGCGCTCAACGGTCGGAGCCGAAGTAAATGCGGTAGAAGATGCGGTTGAGATTGCTGAAGGGATGAGTAGTCTTCTCTCTACCAGGCTGGATCAGCTGATCAATATCGACGAGACCGAGACCTACCTGAACCTGAACGACATCCGCAACACCTATGAGTCGGTGCTTCGGGTGTCGGCGACCTCCAACCAGACCAGCCTTTTTGAGCTGATCTAGAGCTTCAGGGCTTCTTCCAGCATCTTCTCCTCCTGCTCGGCCGGACGCTTCAGGTAGCGCCGGATGTAGCGGCTGGAGGAGTGGCCCAGCTTTTCGATCGCAAAACTTTCGCCGTGCCGGTCACACAGCTCCTGCGCGACGGTGTGCCGCAGCATGTGGGGGCTGATCGAGATTTTTTCGCTGTCGGGGACGCCGACGTTGGCCTGGTCGGCGATGCGCCGCAGCGCCTGTGCCACGTCCGATCGGTCCATCCGCTTGTGCGAAAAGCTCCAGAACAGCGGGCCTTCTTCCTCCCCCCTCAGCTCCTGCCAGCCTTGCAGGGCTTCCCGGGCCTGGGCAGGCAGAAAATGATCCTGACGCCGGGCGCCTTTTCCGGGGACCGAACGCAGGTATTTGGCGTTCAGGTTTTTCAGGTCCAGCGCACACAGCGAGGCCACCCGCATGCCGGTCTGCGCGAGTACCCACAAAATGGCGCGGTCCCGCTGCGGCATGGCGTGCGAGTGCCGCCGGATCTGGCACAGTGTATCGGCCGCTTTGTAGAGCTGGTAGAGCTGCACCTTGTTCAGCGACCGCGGCCGCAGCGGCTCGGTGGGGACTTCTCCGATCCTGTCGGTGGGATCCCCCAGCGGAAAAGCTCCGAGTCGCACGCAAAACTTTGCGAAGTGCTTTAGCGTTGCCAGCCGACGGTTTACCGTGCTGGGGCGGCTCTCCCGGCCCAGCTGGTCCAGAAAGGCCCGCGTGTCCCGCCGCAGCCATTTTGCGATGTTGCCGTGCTGGTTCTGCTCCAGAAACCACTCGACAAAAATCTTGAGGTCCCGCTGCTTGGCAGCCTGAGTGTGGGTAGACCGTGCCGCTGCCACCTCTAAAGCGAGGTACAGCTCCACGTAGTGCAACAGCGAGTTTTCGGGTACCGGTGCGGCCAGGGCGCCGGGGAGCCGTGCGAGTGCTTCCATCTGGGGTGCCTCCTGCACAGATGTATATCACGCCCGGCCTTTCCTACCACCTTCTTCTGCACAGAAATTTAGATCGCCGGGCTTCGGGGAGGCCAGAGCGCCGCCTCCTCCTCAGACTATCTTCGACAAAAACAGCGGCAACATCGTGCGCCAGGTGGGCCAGTCATGATCGGCGTCCTTCCCCCAGATCTCGACGCGGTGGGGGATGGATCGCTCCTTCATCACCGCCGCCACCCGCTCAATGTAGTTGGTGGCTTCGTAGGGGCCACTTCCCCGGGCCAGCACGAAGAGGCTTTTCTGAAGATTTTTGTACTGCTCGGTATTATAGTCAAGTTTTGGAAGGAAATGTACCGGGCTGTTGTAATAAAAATTGTCATCCCAGTGGCCGTTCATCCGGCGCTCCAGGATGTAGGTGCCACTCATTCCCACCATTCGATCGAAGATCTCAGGGTGTTTGGAGACGGCATTCAGGGCGTCATAGCCGCCTAAAGAGGCACCACATGCGGCAAAACGCTGCTCGGTGCCTTCGCAGTCCTTCCGGATGAAGGGGACCAGCTCCTCGGTCAGGTACTTGTCGTAGCGTACCTGGTTGGCGGCTTTTTCAGCCGGCGTTTTTTCGGTAGAAATCCAGTCCCGACTGACACTTTCAACGGCG
>CAITDR010000178.1 GCA_903891165.1 uncultured Pseudomonadota bacterium | reverse complement strand
CGGGTGCAGGGGCAGGGGCATCTGCCGGGGTAGGAGCGGAAGCCGCCTCTCCACCGGTCGAAGGGGGGGTCTGCTGCGGATTTTCGGGATCGGTACCACCAGTGGTGGGTGGCTTTTCAGTGCTACCCGTACTGCCGCTGCCCAGGTTGCTCAGCGCTACCCAGCCACCCCCCAGGGCGAGAAAGCCGCCACAGAGCACAAAAAAGACCACCGCCACCACCACACCGATCTTCAGCCCACTGCCCTTGGGCTCGGGATCGGCAAAGGGGTCGTCGTCGATCTGGCTGATGGCCGGGCGCACCGGCTCTTTTCGGGCTTCGGGCTCAGGGCGGCGGGGCTCGGCGCGGTAGGGTTCGGGGGGACGCACCGGCTCCTGGCGCGGGGCCTCCATCCGGGGTGGCTCGGAGTAGTGCTCGGGAGGACGGGCGGGCGGAGGATCCCGGCGGGGCTCTGAGGACCGGGGGCTGGCGGCGCGGGGAGGGGGAAGCTCCTCCTCCTCAGCATCTTGTTCGGCCAACATCGCCGCGATCTTGTCGCGGCTCCAGGCCATCGTGGACTCGCCCTTGGACGAGGGCGCCTTTCGCACCGGTCCCGTGCGCAGCGGAGCCCCCAACTGTACCGGTCCACCCAGGGCTTCTGGCTCTGGCAGACCCGTGGGCGGAAGCACCGACCGGGACTGCGACAGGCTGTGGACACGTTTCGCCCAGGCCTCCACCCCCTCGCCCGGACAGCTCCCAGCGACCGACGCCAGCACGTTGGCGGCATCCAAGGGAGCTGGACGCTCCTCGGGTCGCCACGCAAGAATGGTGCAGAGAAAGCGGCGAACATCGTCCACCCAGCGCTTTCCCTTCACCTGTGCAAAATCCATCTCCAGCACACGGTTGACCACATGATCATCGTGTCCATCGGGATCGGCGGGCATGCGTCCCAGGCCGCCCGGCGTCAACATGGCATGCAGCACACGCCCCAGCCCGTACATATCCACAGGCGGCCGGTCCGAGGTGCCCTCTGGCGCCATCGTGCTGCGTGGTGTTCCAAAACCCTCCAGGTGTACGGAACCACGTTCATCTACTTTTACAAAAGTAGGATCGATATCGCCGTGCACCATCCCATCTTCAAGGGCGATGGAGAGGATGTCCGCCAAGGCCGAGCCGATCTCCAGAGCAGCCCGCAGGGAGGGACGCTCCCGAGAAAGCAGCTTGTCCAGCGTCTTTCCAGGGGCAACACCGTCCGCAGTCAGGATCTGACCGTCCGCGCCGGGCTCACGGGTGTAGTAAAAGGAGGTCAAGCAGGGCTCCGCCGGGAGGCCCTAACCTGTTTTCTCGGGGGCGGCCGTTGTGCCATCCAATGCCGCACGCAGCAGCGTGGCCGAGAGCTTGGGATCGGCGCGACGCTGGGTCGCTTTCATCAACTCTCCCACAAAGAAACCCATCAATCCCTTGTTCCCCGCACGGTAGCGATCGCGCTCGCTGGCATGTTTCTCCAGCAGCTCTTCCACCACCTTCTGGAGTGCACCCTCGTCTGAGAGCTGCTTCAGACCCAGCTTCTCTGCCCAGCTTGCCGCCTGACCTCCCTCGGCCACCAGCCGGTCCAGGATCTGCCGCGCCCCGTCGCGGTTCACGGCGCCGCCCTCGATCAGCCGGTAGACCTCGACCAGCATGGCGGGTGTAAGCTGCCCGATTCCCTCGGCGTTCCAGCGCCTTAAGATCTCCGACATCACCAGGTTGGCCATGGCCTTGGGAGGCGCCCCCAGCCGTACCGTCTCCTCAAAAAAGGCGCCCACGTCGGCCTCCCCCTGGAGCACCCCCACATCGGCAGCAGTCAGGCCATAGCTCTGGATCCAGGCATCTTTTTTGGCCTGATCCTGCGCCTGAAGGTACAGATCCATCGGCATGCCGGGCAATCCCGCAGCCGCGGCCTCCATGTCGGCGTCCGTCAACACCAGCGGTCCCAGATCCGGCTCGGGGAAATAGCGATAGTCGGCACTCCCCTCCTTCTTGCGCAGGAGCACGGTGCGGTTCCCCGCCCAGGTCCGTGTCTCCTGAAAAATCGCTTCCCCATTCTTAATCGCCTGGATCTGCCGGTCGATCTCGTAGCGGATGGCCTTGGCCACAAAGCGGAAGGAGTTGACGTTCTTCACCTCCACCTTGGTGCCCCAGGGTTCGCCCGGCCGATGGACGGAGATGTTCGCGTCGCAACGCATCTGTCCTTTCTCAAGATCACCACCGCAGATTCCCGAGCTTACCAATACACGATGTAGCCCGCGCATGTAGGCTTCCGCCTGCTCGGGACTACGCATGTGCGCCTCGCTCACGATCTCGATCAGCGGCACCCCGGCGCGGTTCCAGTCCACCACGCTGCGATCCCCCTCATGCAGCATCTTTCCCGCATCTTCTTCCAGGTGGATCCGGGTGATTCCAAAGGTGCCCAGGGCCGTGTGCAGCTGCCCGCCGGTGCAGAGCGGGCGGTCGTATTGCGAGATCTGGTAGCCCTTCGGAAGATCAGGGTAGAAATAGTTTTTACGTGAGAATATCGAAACCGGATGGACGGTGCAGGACAGCGCCAACCCCGCGCGCACCCCCAGTGCCACGGCCGTGTTGTTCAGCGCCGGCAAGGTGCCGGGATGGGCCATACAGATAGGGCAGATGTGGCTATTTTCCGTCGCACCGTCGGCAGGCAAAGGACATGGGCAGAACATCTTGCTGCGGGTGCGGAGCTGGGCATGGCACTCCAGCCCGATGATCGCCTCAAAACCGTCGTAGAGCACATTTCCCCCGCAGCGCTACTGGATATAGCCCAGGGCCCGGAGCTGTTCCAGCATCTCGGGATCGGTCTGGCCATTCTCCGTGGGAGCCCCGGCGTTCAAGGTGCCATAGGTGGGAATGGTCTGGATGGGGTGGCCCTTCTGGAAGGCCGCACTGTAGAGGGTGGTCCAGGCTTTGCCAGCAAAATCCTGGGCAACGGGCAGACCCATACCGTAGAGCACCGTCGGCGTGATGTCGTGGATACGGATGCCGTCCAGCTTCGCCTTGGCGTCGATGTCGGGCCCGGCCGCGAGGATTACGCCGGGTGGAAGCCAGCCATGGCCCCCGGAGTGCTCCACCAGCTGCCGCACCACGTCGGTGTAGGTCTGGCCATTGTAGCTCACCCGCGTAGAAGCGCCCTTGGGAAGCACTTCAATCACAAAATCCGCCCCCTTCTTCTGCTCGTAGGGCTTGGCATCGCGCACCGAGAAGACCGGGGAGCCATCCTCGTACTTAACCAGGGCCAGTTTTGCGGTCAGATCGGCCCGAATTGCCGGCTGCTGCTCCACCGTCACCGTCCCACCCTTCTCCCGGCCCGCCAGGGCATAGCGCACCATCTTCACCATCTGAAAGCCGGCCGTATCAAAATTATATACCTTGCTCTTGCTGAAATCCACAGCAGTTCCGCTTCGGCTTACAAAACCGAGATAGCTCAACATGGTATCCAGATCCAGGGATACCTTCACAAATTCTTCGGGCAGCGGACCAAAACCGTGGTCCGAGATGATGAAGATGTTGGTGTTTTTCGGCGCCCCGGCCACCAGCTTGCCAATCACCGCGTCCACCGCGCGGTATTTTGCGGGGATCATGTCCTGGTATTTCGCCTTGTTCTCCGCATTCACACTCGAAAAACCATCGGGGCGGTAGTACTTCCAGTATTTGTGGCTCACCAGATCGGTGCCGTGCAGGTAGGCCAGGATCAGGTTGAAGGAAGAGGCGGCGTTGCGGGTCAGATACCAGGACATAATCCGGTCCTCCGCACCGGAGTCCTCGTCGCTGGGGTAGATGCTGCGGTCGGCGTTGATGGACTTCAGATCCAATGCAAAGGTAGGTTCAAAGGCCGAGGGAGAAACACGGTTCTCTACCGCACGATGTGCACGATCCGTCACGATAATTCCATTGACGTTTTCCGCGGGCCAGGAGCCCCACCAGCCCAACATCATCACCTTGCGATCATAATTGCCCACCATGTTCCAGATCGCAGGCACCTTCCGCATCGAGGAGGAAACGGGAGCGGTTCCGCTATCGGTCGCGACATCAAAATTGGTGATTCCATGAACTTCTTTGTTCATTCCCGTCGCAACTGTCGTCCACACGATGGGCGAATTGGCACCGTAGTCGGTGGCCAGCTTTCCGGTCGCGGCACGCGCACGGAGCGCGGAAATATTTGGAAGCTGACCTTTTGCAGAAAGATCATCCACAACCGACCACTCCATCCCGTCCACACCGACCACCACGAAGGGGTTTGGGTTCACGTTCGCCGGCGCGGCGGCCAGGGCGACCCCATAGATCAGCGGAAGGGAGAGCAGAGCAGCAAGAAGCGACAGCGGGCGCATTTTTACCCCAGGCAGAGGACCACAAGCTAACCGACAGGCGGGAAAAACCTTCCCCCCGGTGACCAGGGGAGACAATCGGAGCGACGGCCCTATCCGAAAAGTCCCACGCCGCCAAAGATGCGTCAGATGGGCGCGTCAGGAAGCGGCGGCCGCCAAAAACTCAGGCTAAGGAGAGCGGGATAAGGTGTGCCATGCTTCTCCTCCTGTCCAGCCTCCTGTATGCACAGACCGCACCGCCCATCATCAATGGGTCGGAAACCCGTGACTTTGCCCAGACGGTAACCCTGTACTCGGCGGATTCGCGTGGTTACGGCTACAATTTCTGCTCGGGCACCCTGGTTGCACCTACTTGGGTAGTTACTGCCGCCCACTGTGTGGTGGCCTTCGACGACAACGAGCAGCAGGGTCTGCGCTACCACTACGCCATCGTCGGCTATGATCTGAACACCTCTGCGGGTGTGACGGAGACGGTGGAGATCAAGAGCTGGGTCGCCAATCCCGGCTATAACGATCAGACCCTGGTCAACGATATCGGGCTGGTGGAGCTGAAGACTGCCGTTCGAAGCACCGACATCATGCCGGTGAGCAAAACCGCGGTCAGCAACCGCGACGTGGGCGTGGACTTCACCTATGTGGGCTGGGGAATCACCAGTGACAATGGGCAGGATTCCTCCAAGAAGCACATGGCAGAGATGCCGATCTGGCAGTACGACAACAATATTGTCTACGGCTACGACCCCGGCGACAACCAGAATGTGTGTTCGGGTGACTCCGGTGGTTCTGCACTCCGGCCGATGACCGGCGGAAAATTCGAGCTGGCGGGTGTAAACTCCTTTGTGGCCGACGATGACAACACCCCCTGCGCGGGCGGCTACACCGGTGCAACGCGGGTGGACAAGCAGATCAACTGGATCGAGCAGTACACCCCGGTCTATTCCCTGGCCGAGCTGGAAAGTGATACTGACACCGACTCGGACACCGATACCGACACCGACTCGGATACCGACACCGACACCGATGCCGATGCGGATCCCGGTGGTACCGACGAAATTGGGGATCTAGACGACCCGGTACGCCCCAAGGAAGTAGGCGAGAATTACTCCAGTGAAGGCGCCTTTTCCTGCTCCAGCAGCCCCGGCTCTGGCGGAACGGAAGTGCTGGTTGCGCTCGGTCTGGCTGCGGCCATGGTGCGCGCACGTCGGCGAGGATGAAGCGGAGGGTCTACATCGCCTATACCGGCGGGACCATCGGGATGCGCAAGGGTTCGGATGGCTGGCATCCAGCCCCCGGCCTGCTTAAAGAGCTGATGGCAGCTATTGCCGAGCTGCACCACCCCACCATGCCCGACTACGAAGTCCACGAGTATCAGCAGCTGGTGGACTCGGCGAATATGTGCCCCAAGGATTGGTGGCATATCGCCTTGGATATTGCCGCCCATCACGAAGCCTATGACGGCTTTGTGGTGCTGCACGGCACCGACACCATGGCCTTCACCGCCTCTGCACTTTCTTTTCTGTTGGAAGGTTTGCGGAAGCCGGTGATCCTGACCGGCTCTCAGATCCCGCTCTCCGAGCCCCGCACCGATGCCCGCGAAAACCTGGTCACCGCCATCCAGATCGCCGGAAGTATCGAAGTCCCCGAAGTCTGCCTCTATTTTGGAGACAAGCTGCTGCGGGGATGCCGATCGGTAAAGGTAGACGCCGAAGGTTTTGATGCCTTTGCATCTCCAAATCTTCCCCCACTGGCGACGGTAGGCGTGGAGATCGACGTGGATCGGGAGCTGCTCTGTCCCCTGCCGGACAGCCCGCTGCACGTGGCCCTGCACCACCCCGCCTCTATCGGCACCCTGCGGCTGTTCCCCGGCCTCTCCGCCGCGTTGGTGCGCAACCTGCTCCAGCCGCCCATGCAGGGCTTGATCCTGGAAGGGTATGGAGTGGGCAACGCCCCCAATAACGACGCCCCCTTCCTGGAGGCCATCGCCGAGGCCACCGCACGTGGCGTCGTGATTGTAGATCGCACGCAGTGCCTGAGAGGGGGTGTCAAACTCGGGGACTACGCGACCGGAGCAGGCCTGGCACGGGCCGGGGTGGTCAGCGGCTATGACATGACCTTGGAAGCCGCAACCACAAAACTCTACTGGTTGTTAGCACAAAAATTGCCCACGGACGAAGTACGGCGGCGGATGCAACGCGACGAGCGGGGCGAGCTGAGTCGCCCCACCGAGCAGGGTGGCCGACGCTGGCGCCTCCGCAAGATGGTCGTCTGAAAGGATGGTCTGATGCCTAAAATCCTCCTGGTCTATGCCAACCCGGCCGTCACCGTGACCCCGGTGCCACCCTACGGTGCGGAGCGGGTGGCGCAGTGTTTCCGGCTTTCCGGCTGTGAAGTCCGCCTGGTGGCCCCCTGGCTGGAGGCGCAGCCGCTGGCGGCCTTCAAAAAAGCCCTGGCCTGGGAGCCCGACCTGGTGGGCTTTTCGATCCGCAACGTGGACGATGCCCTGATCGTTCGGAGTGCGGAGGGCGAAGGTCCACTGGATACCACCTTCTACCTCCCCCAAATACGCCCCCTGGTGCGTGCTGCACAGGCGAAAAACATCCCCATTCTGGTGGGCGGGGCGGCCCTGTCGTCGATGCCGGAGGGGGTACTGGACTACCTGGGGCTACGTTTTGGCATGCTGGGCGCCGCGGAGGATCTGGTGTGGCGCCTGGGCCGCGCCATGGTGCAGGGGCAGCCATTCCCGGCGGCACTCCCCGATGATCCGCGAATCATCGACCGGCAGCGGCCCTACTCCGGAAGACAGCACGGGGACGCCGCCGCCTGGCGCCCGCCTCCCGGCCCCACCCCGCGGATGTCGGAGTACCTCCAGCTCGCCCGTAGTCGTGACGCGCGTATGCCCGTACAGCTTGCTGCAGGCTGTGATCGGCGCTGCAATTTTTGTGTGGAGGCCTCCTTTCACGGTGGACAGGTGCGCCCACGACCGGTGGAAGAGATCCTGGGCGAGCTGCAGGCCCTGCGAAAGGCCGGAATCCGCCGCTTCTGGCTGACCGCCTCCGAGCTGAATGTGCCCGATCCCCGCCATGCCATCGCCCTGTTGCGTGCAGTGGTGGCCGCGGGACTACGGGTGGATCTCGCTGGCTTTGTGCAGCCCGCGCCGGTAAACGACGACTTCCTGGACGCCCTGGAGCAGGCCGGGGTGGACCCCTCGGGGCTGTCCTGGGAGCTCGGGCACCTGGACGATCGCCTCCTCCGCAAAGGTGCCGGACCCGCGAACTTAAGCCAGATTCGCCGCCTTGTAGATCTATTTTGTAAGCGAGGCTACAAAACGCTCGGGGGTTCGCTGCTGCTGGGCGCCCATCCAGAGGAAAGCTGGGAAAGTATCGATCGGGCGGTGGCCACCGCCAAGGAGTTGGATCAGGCGCTGCCTGAAGGGCTGGGCCTCGCCTGGGCTGCGGGGGGGCGGGTCTACGCATCCGCGCCGCTGGGCCGCTGGGTGGCCGCCAACCTGAAGGCGGCGCGCCCTTTTTTGTTCGGGCAAATGAGCCCCGGCTTCGTAAAACCGCTGGTTCACTGCCGGCCTGTCGCACCGCGCGCCTTACTCCGCTACCTTCAAGCTGCGTTTTCCGACATGCGTGGCCATGTGCAACTGCTGAACGCCGAGGCCCCGATTTCGCCGACCCTTCTTCGCGCGGAGCGGCTGCTGGATCGTGCAATTCTCCAGCGGGAAGACCAACCGCGCGCGGCCCTGCGGCTCTTGGCACAGGTGTTGGCACTTGCGCCGGAGCACCCCGAAGCCCTGAAGCAGACCGGACTTCTCTATGCAAACGTGATCGGCGACATTCCTGCCGCAAAAAGATATTTTGAGCGTCTTTTTGCGAAGACGGGGGATAGCGAAGTGCAGCGGGTGGTGGCCGAGCTGGAGCGGATGATCTCCGCCTAGCAAAGGAAACCTTCCCGCGTGTTCTGACAATTCCCGGTTGCACTTGCTGTTTGCCCCACCTGATCTGCTACAATCTCCCCCGAGGTTTCCATGGATCAACTCTGGGCAAATGAAGCTTTTCGTGTCTACGCCGCGAGCCTGCTGGGCATGCTCCTCAACGTCTTTGTGCTCGCCGGTGCCCCCGGGCTAGCTCGACTGCGGGGAAAAGGAACGGTCAATCCCGAGGATATGAAGAGCTTCGGCGCCACCGATGCGAATGATCCGGCGGATGCGGAACGGGCACTTCGTGCCCACCGCAATTTCACCGAAAATGCCTGGATCTATGTTAGCATTGCCTTCTGTTTTGTGGTGAGTGGCGGGAGCGTTTCTGCCATGAAGGCCTACGCGGCGGTGTGGGTGGTCAGCCGCCTGCTGCATACCTTTTTCTACCTCAGCCACATGCAGCCCTGGCGCACCATCGCCTTTGCCGCGGGAATGAGCACGATCGTGGGGATGGCGGTGCAGATCGGCATGGCGCTGATGCGCTGAGGTCTACGGGTCGGTCATTCATGCGCTTCTGTAGCGGCAGGCCCTTGCCGAATGGTGCGAAGATCAGTAGACTCCGCCCGTGCCGACCGTCCAAGAACTTTCCCGTCTGCTGTGTTTCCGCAAGGCCTCCAACCAGGCCCTGCAACGTATTGCTCCCCTCTGGGTGGATGTCCACGTGGATGTGGGGGCCCCCTTCTGGAGAGTGGGCGATCCCGCTGCTGAGTTGGGCATCGTCATGGAGGGCGAGCTGGCCGTGGACGTGGGCGGCGAGACCGTTGCCCGCCTGCGTCCGGGGGACCTGGTGGGCGAGTCAGGGATCTACGGCGGCGGACGGCGCGCCGCATCGGTGTACGCCACCGCCCGCACACGGCTGATCCTGATCAGCAGCTCGGACCTCGCCCGTATCCGCGCCGGTCTGGTCGATGTCTACTCCGGTGTGGTGGAGCAGGCCCTTTTCCAGGTGGTGCAGCGGGTGCGGCGCACCGGCGAGCTGATCACCGCCCGTGCACCCGGCGACATGCAGGCGCCCGCGCGCAAAGAATTGGCGGGGCTGGCCCGGATGTGGCGTGCCCTGGTTCCCGGTGGCCCCAGCAGCCCCTGCCCCCCCGTTGCGCCGCTACTGCGGAAGGTGCGCGGGCTGGCCCACGCCCCGCCGGAGGCCATCCTTGCACTGACCACTTGCTTTCGGCCGGTGCCCATGTCCGAGGGGGAGCTGATCTTCCTTCAGGCTGAACCTGGAAATTGGGCCTTCATCCTGGCGGAAGGTGGGGTAGAGGTGGTCCGGCATGTCCACGGCGGCAAAGCCGAGCACCTGGATCGTATCGAAGCCGGCGCAATGGTGGGGATCAATGCTCTGATCGACGCGGGGCCGCGTACGGCCTCCTGTGTGGCCTCTTCTGCCGGCTGGCTGTACCGCATCGATCTGGAGCATCTGCGCAACCCGCCCGCAGCAGCCGCAGTATGGTGGAAGGAAGCCATGCTCTTCAACCTCGCTCACCAGCTACGTATGGCCGACGAGAGCCTCGCACGGCTGAGGGGGATGCCCATGGAGCTGGGCAGCGAGGATCTGGAGACCATCGAGACGGCGGAGGTGGAGCCGCTGTCTGAGGATCTGGAGGAGCTGCACACCGCCGAGATCGAGATGTTGACCGCCGAAGTCCTGGAAGAGGCGGGTCACGCCGAGGAAGAGGAGTTTCTGGCACCTCCCGATCTGGCCCCCGAAGGCCCCAGTGGGGTCCACGCCACTATCGCCGAGACGGCTGCAGACACCGAGCCGGCCTTGACCGAGCAGACGCAGGTGGAGGTGGAGGACAACCCGGAGGAGGACGAGTCCCTCGCCTACCCCACCGGCACCGACGAAGTGGTGGGTACCGGAGAGACCGTCTGCGCGCCGGGGGCCAAGGAGCTGGCCGAGCCAGAGGTCCCCGCGGAGGAGGCAGGCCCCGCCATCACCCTCCGGTCGCGCCCGCCGCTCGGCCTGGACCGTGCACCACTGTCCGACCCCTATGCGCTTCCCGAGCACGGCGCCCTTCCCGATGGTTTTCCCTATCCGGAGACGCCAACCCTCTCCGATGTACAAGCCCCACCCAAGAGAAGAATTGAATGAGGCCTCATTCATCGGTCGCTGAGTGAGCAGCACACTCGCCACCGTAGACTTCCAGGCGCTGGGTGACGAAGCGGTGGGGCTACTCCAGACTCTCCTGCGTATCGACACCACCAACGCCCCGGATCGGGCGCCCAACGAGATCGAAGCCGCGACGCTGCTGGCCGATCTTTTGCGGAAGGAGGGTATCGAGCCGGAGATCATCGAGCCCATTCCCGGAAAAGGCAATGTGATCGCCCGACTTCGGGGCGACGGCAGCGGTGGACCGCCGATCCTCCTCTCCGGTCATACCGACGTGGTGCCCGCCGACCCGACACGCTGGAAACACCCGCCTTTCTCCGGGGCTATCCACGACGGCTGGATCTGGGGGCGCGGCGCCATCGACATGAAGAACATGGTG
>CAITDR010000177.1 GCA_903891165.1 uncultured Pseudomonadota bacterium | reverse complement strand
TGTGCATACAAAGAATCGAGGGAGCTGCATCCGATCCGTTTCGGGCAGCAGCCACCCGGCGGTGCAGGTTACGGCCGAGCTGACCCCCGCTGCACGCATCTGCTTCAAGACCCGCCCGTCAAAAGCCCCATCGGGATAGGCAAATGCAACTGGGCTACGGATGGCTGCCAGGGTCTGCACCGAAGTCACCACCTCCTCCTCCAGCGCCTGATCCCCGAGCTGCGGGAGTCGGGGGTGACGGACGCTGTGAGCCCCGAGCCGCATGCCAAGTTTTATCAACCTCTTCCAGTCTTTTTCACTTAGATATAGCTGCATCGCGAGGTCGTTCGGGAGGGAGCAGTGGAGGCTCTCGCCAAGTGCCTCCAACATGCGACGCTGTTCTGCCGGGTGGGCATTCAACAGGGCTGCCTTGGGGGGGCCACCTACCCACTCGGCCTTCCCTTCCCACGTATCCAGCCGCCCGCAGTAGCTACTTCCATCGGGCATCGGTACACAAGCCACATTTGCCTTGGCATGATCGAGCAGCCAGTACCAGGCGTCCACCGCAGCGACCGCCTCGCCATCCCCCCGTAGTCCCGTCGCAACATAAAAGGTGCCCGTGATGCCCCGCTTCGCCAACATCGGCGCGACCACATCCAAGTGTTCCCGGTAGCCGTCGTCAAAGGTGAGGACGCTCCCCCTGGGTAGATCCTCGCCATTTTCCATCGCTTTTTCTACCGCAGATAGGGGGATCACTGGGCTCGCTTCCTCTATTACGCGCTCCAGCTCCTCCACAGTCAGGGATGTGCCACGCATGCGGTAGCAGTTGGGCAGTCCGAAAGCTGCGGATTGCATGGGTTCAATCCGATGAAACATCAGGATGCGTGTCCGTTCAGAAGCCACGGATTCTCCCTCGACTGCCTATCAGCGCCCGGGCGATACGCACGGCGTCCTCGGCATTTTCTACACGATGGAGCAGGTCGTCTCGGCGATGATCCAGCCGCTCCCCCGCCAGTCTTGCGCTCCACCCCTCCCCCAGGTCCAGGGCCACGATCGGCTTTCCGTGCTGCCAGGCCAGTGCAATCTCGCTCAGTGTCCCAGATCCACCTCCGACCGCAATGACCACATCCGCCATCGCAACCAGAATCGTGTTTCGTGCGTAGTTCATTCCAGTAGGTATAACAATATCCACATAGGGGTTTGCCTCCGAGGCGATCAGTCCGGGCAGGACACCGATCACGCTCCCGTCGGTCCAGCCGGCCGCCTGCCTCGCCCCTCGGGAGGTGGCCGTCATCACCCCGCCCAGGCCGCCGGTGGCCACCCGGAATCTGGCATCTATCAGCATTTTTCCAAGCTCTTCGGCCACCCCAAGCAACCGCTCAGAGCCGCCATTGGCTCCCACCACCACAGCGATGGGCAAGCGTGTCCTGTTCATTCCTCACCTCCAACCAGTGTGTTCCGATACCAGGAGACCGTTCGGCGGATTCCCTCCCCGAAGTCTACCCGGGGCTCAAAGCCGAGTTTTGCCCTGGCCTGCTCAATGTTGGCCTCGCTGTGGGGCATATCGCCTGCGCGCACTGGACCGAAGAGGGGATCTTGGGCGAAGGCTACTTCTCGGGCGATTGCACGCCACAGCTCCAGGATGCTGACTCGGTCGCCGCAGGCGATGTTGAAGACAGAACCTGCGGTAGCCGGAGGGGCCGCCAACGACAACTGTAGGGCGTGCACGACATTGTCTACATAGGTAAAGTCCCGACTGTAGGATCCGTCTCCATGGACCATAGGGCGTTCCCCGTTCAGCGCTGCATGGATGAACCGGGGAATCACCGCAGCGTAGGCTCCGTCCGGGTTCTGCCGGGGACCAAAGACGTTGAAGAAGCGGAGGCCGATACTCTGTAGTCCCCAAACGCTGGCCCATGCCTGCGCAAGGTGCTCCAGCGAGGCCTTGCTGGCCGCGTAAGGCGACAGGGGGTGCGGGAGCTGGTGCTCCGTTTTGGGGAGGGTGGGCGCGTTTCCGTACACGCTGCTGGACGATGCGTACACAAAGCGACGCACACCTAACGTTCTTGCCGTTTCCAACAGGTTCAACCCGCCCATCACATTCACTTCCACGGCGGACCGAGGGTCTGCGATGGAGCGTGGCACGGACCCGCGTCCA
>CAITDR010000176.1 GCA_903891165.1 uncultured Pseudomonadota bacterium | reverse complement strand
TTCCAGGCCCGCCATATCGATCTCGTTGTCGAAGTGGCCGATGTTGCACACAATGGCGTTGTGCTTCATCTTCGCCATGTCCGCCGCGCTGATGATGGCCTTGTTGCCGGTGGCGGTGACAAAAATATCGTAGCTGGCCACCACATCTTCCAAGCGCACCACTTCCAGGCCCATCATACAGGCCTGCAACGCGCAGATTGGGTCGATCTCGGTGACGGCCACGCGGGCAAACTGCCCACGGAGGCTTTCGACCGAGCCCTTGCCTACGTCGCCATAGCCCAGGACCAGGGCACGCTTTCCAGAGAGCAGCACGTCGGTGGCGCGCATGATCGCGTCCACGAGGCTGTGCCGGCAGCCGTACACATTGTCAAACTTGGACTTGGTGACGCTGTCGTTGACGTTGATGCCGGGGAAGAGCAGGCTGTTGTTCTGGGCGCGCTCGTAGAGGCGGTGGACGCCGGTGGTGGTCTCTTCCGAAACACCCCGGATCCCGGCGGCAAATTGGTGCCAGTAGCGGTCACCCTTGGTGTGGCGCACATCCAGCAGAAGCTGGAGGATGATGCTTTCTTCGTGGCTGCCGGCCTTGGTGGGGTCGGGCAGCTCGCCCTTCACTTCGAGCTCGTAGCCCAGATGTACCAGGAGCGTCGCATCGCCACCGTCATCGAGGATCAGGTTGGGGCCGGATCCATCGGGCCATACCAGCGCCTGGAGTGTACACCACCAGTACTCTTCGAGGGTCTCGCCCTTCCAGGCATAGACGGGCACACCCTGGGGCTCATCGGCGGTGCCATTGGGGCCGACGACGGCGGCGGTGGCCGCATGATCCTGGGTGGAGAAGATGTTGCAGCTTACCCAACGTACATCCGCTCCGAGCGCGGTCAGCGTCTCGATGAGGGCTGCAGTCTGCACGGTCATGTGCAGAGAGCCCATGATCTTGGCGCCCTTCAGGGGCTGGGCCGCGCCGAACTCTTCGCGAAGGGAGGCCAGACCGGGCATTTCCACCAGGGCGAGGTCCAGGTCCTTACGACCGTAGCGCACGGTGCCGGGGGACATATCCCGCACCTTGTAGGGCAGCTCGGCGAAGAGCGGCAGGCCGGTGTTCATAAATACAGGCTGGGTAGCAGCGAAAGTAGCGATCATGTAGTCCTCGGGAGGAGTGGAGGAGGAGCGGCGCCCCTCCTGCTCCATTCGTCTATCCGAATAGACGAATGGATGGCAAGGGGTTAGAGCAAATTCGTGACCCAGACCTCTCTTTTTGATCGCCTCTCAGCGTTGTCCGAGCCCATCCGGGTACGGATTCTCCGCGTTCTATCCAATGAAGAGCTTGCTGTGGGCGAGATCGCGCGGGTGTTGCAGACCTCGCAGCCCACCGTGAGCCGCCACCTGAAATTGCTGGATGGCGGCGGCTGGGTGCTACGCCGGAAGGTGGGCACGGCCACCTACTACCGTCTTCTTCCGGGGGAGCTGGAGCCGGAATTGGCGCGCCTTTGGGAGCTGGTGTCGGCAGAGGTGGAGGAGGAGGCGGCAGATCCTGCCAGTCTCTACGCCGAGGATCTCCGTCGTCTGGACGGCATTCTGTCGCAACGCACGGGCGACAGCGAGGAGCTTTTTCGTCGCCTGGGCGGGCGCTGGGACAGTGTACGCCAGGAGTTGTTTGGGGATGGATTTACGTTGTGGTTATTAAGTGCGCTCTTGCCGGAGGGGCAGGTGGTGGCGGATCTGGGCTGTGGCACCGGGGCACTGTTGCCGGTGTTGGCAGCGAGTGCGGGGCTGGTGATCGGGCTGGATCGGGAGCAGGCGATGTTGGACGTGGCGGCGGAGCGCACGGTAAACCTGCCCAATGTCAGCCTTCGTCGCGGGCTCTTGGATGCGCTGCCGATCGAGAGTGGCCAGGTGCACCTCGCCATCTGTGGCCTGGTGTTGCACCACATTCGTGAGCTTTCTCCGGTGATTTCGGAGGTGGCGCGGGTACTAACGCCGGAGGGTCGCTGGGTGATCCTGGATATGGTGGAGCATGATCGCGAGGAATACCGCAGTACCATGGGGCACCAGCACCTGGGATTTTCTGAGGATCAGCTTGGGAAGTTGTTGCGGGAGGCGGGACTGGAGATTCGGAGCTGGCGCTTGTTGCCGCCGGATCCGGCGGCGTTGGGGCCGGGGTTGTTTGTGGGGGTGGTGGGGAGGGTGGGAAAGGCGAGTCAGTGAGTCCAGCGGAGGACTGCGGCCGCCTTTTCCCAGAGCCGCCGGATCCTCTCACCTGATCCGAACCTCAAATGCACAAAGAACCGGAACCATCTCCGCTCGGGTCCACGCAAAAGCCAACTGGACCTGAGGCAAGCTGCCCACCTGTGCACTCAACAGAACGGCGCGTGCCTCATAATTTGCCAGGTTTCCCGTCAACCGTAGCGGGGTTTTCTGCTCTTCCCAGGACAGCCCCAGCATGCCGCCCGCCGCAAAGGGCAGCACATTCACCGTCGCGCCGGTATCCAATAGTCCTAAAACCTCGGAAGAGCGTTCCCCGTTCCGCAACTGGAGGGGAACGAACGGCAGCCAATTCCCCTCACCAATACTACCTTCTCTCCCGACGAACGGGAACCGCTCAGCTCTCTGCATGAGGGGTCAGCAATGTCAAAAGTGTGTCCGCTGCCTCCGTCGCGTTCAAGGGCGACCAGACCGGGTATTCAGCGCCCGCCTGAAGCAGGACTCCCTCATCATTGGCCAAATCCGATAGTAGAACCTGCATGACCTGGAGCTTATCTGCACGACTCATGCTCCGTAACGTCGGAATAAGATCATCGGGCAACATGTAAACCTCCCATGGTGCTATAGCCCGGTTTCTCAGCGGTCGCTGCACTCTGGACCGGACATCACCTCTTCCGCACTTCAGCGGGGGGCGCTGCTGACCTCTTCGTGAAGCTGCCGCAGGAGGCGGGACAGGGGGTTGCAGTCTTCCAGGTCGGTCCACAGGTTCAGGCCCTCGGTGGTGGCCAAGACCTCTGCGGCCTGAAGGACCAGGCCGGGGGTGTCGCTCTCCACCACCAGCAAGGGTGCGATGCTGTGATCATCCATCTTCAATCTAACCTTTTCCTCCCGACACCCCCGCTGCCGGAGCAGATCCTGGAGCTTCTGGACCAGAGGACCGGCGTCCACCGGGGGCAACTTCCGAAGCATTTTGGGGTTGGGGCGGATGAACATCACCTTCACACTGCACCGGCGACTGCTCAGAACCTGCACGCTGGCGCCACGTTGGCTGGCCCCCACGGCAAGGCGCTTGCCGAAGGGGGGCTCCACCAGCAGGACCGACCCCACCTGCAGGACCGGACTCTCCAGCCCCGCCGCGAAGCGCGCGGCATCGGCCTTGCCCGTGGGGCCCAGAAAGCGCAGAAAAGCTCTGCGATGTTCCTCGGGAACCTCGTTGAAGCGCTGGAGAGAAGCCAGCAGGTCTTGGTCGCTGACCGGAAAGGCCGCCAAGGTCAGGGCATGGGGGCGCCCGGCCGCCACCGTCGTAAGGGCGGCGGCATCGGCGGCCAACCCGTCCGCCTTCTGGCGGGGATCCAGGCCAGCCAGACTCCCGAGAAGCCCCAACCCAAAGATCCAGTCGCCGTGACGCCGGATGGTCAGTTGAGGGCTACGGAAAGTGGTGATTTGCTGCTCAGCGTCGTCTCCATTTTTCGCACGGATGGCAAAAACAAGGCGAGGATGCTCGTGGAGGTGGATGCCCCGAGGAGCCACCTCCGCCCCGCGCTTCCACGCGAGACTCCGCAGAGAGGTGAAGAGGTCATCCACACCATAGCCCAGGGCAAACACCGATCTTCCCACAGCCACCATCTCCCGCGGGCACTCCCCGTAGGGGCCCGCAGCCAGGCCCTCCGCAGCGAGGAGCTGCTGCCACTCCGGGGGCATCGCCGCCTCGGGCTGGTAGCCGGGCAGCAGGTCGTTCAGGTAGCGGGCGGCGTCGGCAACCGCTGAAAATCGCGCCACCATCAGACATTCTCCGCTGTTGTTGCCGGAAAAGCTGCGCCAGATCCGCACCCCGCTCAGATCCTCCGGGGGCAGCCGGCCTTCGGCACGTGCACAGCCGGGCCGGGGGGAGGCCTGCCCCAATGCCTGCCCCTGGGAGCGCCAAATCTCCAGGATCTCTGCCCCGGATGTCGCGGGAAACTCCCGATCCTGGAAGGAGCAGGCCCGCACGCCGCCGTTGGCGCTGATGCTCAAAAAGTCGCGTCCGGCGCCGCAGTCTCCGCTGCCGTCGGCCCCCGCAAAGAGCAGCGGGGCATGGAGCTGGGGGCCAAAACAGACGGAGATCCGGGTGGGAAGGGGGCTTTCCGCGATGATCTGGTCCAGGTGACGGTGGTGCTCGGGGCTTAGCCGCAGCCCGGGGTCGGGCCCGACGTAGCGCAGCAGGGAGACATCGCCGCTTCCAAGCTGCTGAAGCTCCGTCAGCAGGGCGGGAAGGGTGGCGAGGCTGGGGCCATCCACCAGCACATTGGCGCCCCAGCCCACACCTGCACGGCTGAGGTGATCTGCCGCTTTCCGCCAGGGATTGTCGGGGTAGACGGAGAGGCGCACCACACCCACAAGGGGCTTCAGGGCGGCGGCCATCTGAGCGTCAATGCGGCTGCCGTTGGTGGTCACATTCAACGCAAGTCGGGTCTGTTGGTGGAGATCCTGGAGCAGCTCCAGAAATTCAGGAAACAGGAAGGGTTCACCGCCGCCAAAGGCCACCTCCAGCACGCCCGCCGCATCCAACTCCCGCAGCGCGGCGAGGGCCCCGGCGCGGGTCCACCGGCTGGGCAGGGCCCGATCCCGCGAGCAGAAGCCGCAGCTCAGGTTGCAGCGATTGGTGATGCCGAAGGCGACCACACGCGGGGCGCGGCGCCGTTGGGTGCGCGTGGCCGCGCTGCCGACCCGTACATGGAGCCCGGTGGACGGTTGAAAGAACAACATCGCCCCATCAAGCGGATGTGCACGTAGGCTGTGGCGATCGGGCAGGGCGCTCATGTATTGAATGTAGCCGGCTTTGTAGCGCATGAACACCGCCACCCGGTTGGAGGCCGGTACCGGTGGAGGGATCGATGCCCCGTCG
Organism: uncultured Pseudomonadota bacterium; assembly: GCA_903891165.1. GTDB lineage: Bacteria > Myxococcota_A > UBA796 > UBA796 > SXON01 > CAITDR01. The sequence continues at coordinate 5,449 of CAITDR010000176.1, read as the reverse complement.
CGTTGCTGTTCATGGCGCTGCCGGCCATGTCGATACGTACAGGTTACATGCGGATCATTTCTGAACCACCATTCATTTCCGCGACACCACAGGCGCCAGTCTCCCCTCAGCCCCCCACCTTCTTCTCCTGGAACTCGGCCAGGTTCTTACTCTTCCCTGCCCAGCCCGCATAGGATGATCCCGGCGCGTTGCCCTGCACGTACTTCTTGCCGTCCGCCGCCTTTCCGATCCGGGCGTTGTTGTAGCCGGCGCTGTCGGCCTCTACCGCCCCTCCCGGATTTCCGTTGGGATTATATTGCTCCAACAAAAATGCGTCCTTCCCAGCGTTCCGGCTCTTGTTGTTGCGGACCTTGTTGTTATCCGCATGGTTCGTGAGCTTCACTGGCGCACCGGAAATACTCGAAAAGTTGTTGCCCCGAACGGCGTTATGGGAGCTTTGGTCCCGCAGGTACACGCCGTGGATCAACCCAAGCCAGTTGACCTTGCCCCCATCGGCAGCGGTCTTTTTGCTGTCCCGGTTCTCCAGGTTGGCGAAGGTATTTCCCTGGATCGTGGAGTAGTTGAGCCCCCGCGCGACCACACCGCCGTAGCCACAGGATTTGTACCCCTCCTCCTCGCCCGGCGCGTACTTCTCTGCGCCGGGCTTCATGTACTTGGTTCCCATCTGCTCGAAGACGTTGTCTTCGATCTCCGCGCCAGAGAGGAAGGCAGCCAGCCCGCCGGAGCCATGCCCGCTCTCCGGGTTGTAGCCCACCCCGGCGTAGGTCTCCGCACTCGGCAGCGCGCCCCGGCGGGGGTCGATCTCCACCCCCCCGGAGACGTAGCCCCTCACCGTGAGGTCCCGCATTTCGAAGTTGGCGGCGGCCGGACTGGAGGCGGACATCTCTTGAGGGATGATGGGGCGGTAGCACAAAAAGTAGCCGGGTGTTGCGTACTCCTTGCCACCCGAAGCCTCGCTGAAGCCGGTTACCACGGCGTGGTCGGCCCCCTTCAGCACCAGCGTTTGCTGCGGGTGGTAGTAGGCCCAGATGACCTGCTCGGGCTGCTGCACCGTGCCCGAAAACCTCACCGTGAGTGGCCCGGCGTAGCTGCTCAATGCCGCTTGGTTCGCCATAAGCCAGTCGTGGAGATCCGCGAGGCCCCCCGGGAAGGCAGGAGGGGTGACCGCCGCCCCGGAGAGGCTGAGCGACACCTTGCCCTTCTGCGAAGACTTGCTGGAGGATTTGGAGAATTGCGGGGTCTCGGCGGCCCCTCCCTGTACCTCCACCTGCTTGCCGGCGGCCACCGCCCGCCCGCCCGCCTCGGCCTCCGCCTCTCCCCCTCCAGAGCCGCCCTGCCGCTGCTGCAGCAGGTGCGTCACCTCGTGACCCACCAGCTCCGGCGATGGATTCCCCTCGGCGAACAGGATGGTGTCCCGAACGGCCACCGCTTCGGCCTTCTGCTCGCCAAGCAGCGCCTCGCTCTCCTGGCCGCCCCGCACTGCCCGGATCCAGCCGAGGTCACGACCGAAGCTTTGCTCAAGCTTTTTACGGTGTGGCAGCTCTGAGCCAGCCCCGTTTCCGGCACGCGCGATACGTTCCCGGAGACCCTCGGCCGCCCCGGCGTTTCCGATCCCCGTCGCTTGCTGCGTCGGCGCCGCGCCCGCTGTGGTGGGACTCTTTTGTGGCGGGAGCGGGCGGTGGCTCTTCATCGGGACTCCACGCTGCCTTCTCCGGTAGCGGCCCAGAGGATACCGCAAACAGCCGTCGCGGTCTACCGCCGGAACACCACCACCCGATTGTTCGCCGGCATGGCCACCTCTTCCTCCCCCCTCAGCCCGTGCTCGGCGGCGATCCGACGCAAAACCGACAAATCCCGCACGCCCCACTCAGGATTACGGCGACGCAAGTCGGCATCAAAAGCCTCGTTGGACGGGGAATTGTGAACGCCATTGTCCTGAAAAGGTCCATAGAGGATCAACAGACCCCCTGAACGCAACACCCGGCCCGCCCCCCTCAGCAGACCCAGGCTGGCCTCCCACGGGGCGATGTGGATCATGTTGGCGGAAAACACAACATCCACCTGCTCTACCGGCCACACACCCACCGTGACATCCAGCAACGTCGGCCTTTGCACCTGCGGCAGCTCAGCCGCCCAGGCTGCCGCACTGGCGATGTGCGCGGGATCCAGATCCGTGGGTAGCCAGCTTCGGATGGGCAGGTTCTCCGCAAAAAACGCGGCATGTTCACCCGACCCGCAGCCGATCTCCAGTACCTCTGCCCCCTCCGCCACCCGCCCCTTCAGCACCTCCAGAATCGGAATGCGGTTGCGTTGGGTGGCCGGAAATTGAAGCCGGGCCAATCTATGCCTTCTTGCGACGTAGGGACCGCGCCCCAAACAGCACGCCAAACAGTAGTGCAGCGGAGGAAGATTTACCGCAGCCATAGTGCGGCGGCGTCGGCAGGGGGTCGCCCCCGCAGAAGTCGGTCCCGGTAGAGGGATCGATGCCTGCGGCAAGCTGTTCGGTGTCGATGACCCCGTCGCCGTCGCTGTCGATGGCGGCGCTGGTCATGCTGGTCAAGGCAGCTTGGAGGCTGCTTGTATCTGAGCCGCCACTCAGTCCCTGCCCCATCATCGCCACCCCGAAGTCGGAAGTAACGGTGCCGCTACCGCCCGCATTGCTGGCGTGGCAGACGGTGCAGGCGGGGGTGCAGGGAATGGAGAGGTCGGTGACCAGGGTGGAGGGATAGACCGGAGATGCCGCGGCAAGAGAAAAGAGCAGGGTGATCATGGCATCTTCCTACAGGTAGAAGTGGGCCTGAACCAGGCCCATGGGAGTGGGCTTCACGCCGTTGGTACAGCTGAGCACCCCGTGGAAGGCGTCCACACGAATATCCACACGCGGCGCCAGGAACCACTGCACCGCACCACCGCCGGTCCATGCAGGCGATTCTGTCGCTTTGAAGGAGTTATCACAATATTGGCCGATGGCCTGTACATGGAGACCCTGCGTGGGCTCCCAGTCAGCAAGACCCAACGCGGCAATTCCCGTACTTTTGCTCCCCGCATCGTTGCTGCGGAGCAGGTCCACCTCAGCCATAAAGGCCAAGGACGGGATCGGCGCGGCGCGCAGATACACGCCGTGCGCTTGCCGCAGCCGGGATTCGTAGGTATCTACGTCGGCTTGTGCTACCGTCACCAGGCTGGAAACCCCCACATCCAGGGTCTTGGTAAAGGAGTAGGAAGCGTAGCCCGAGTAGCCACGCTCCCGATACATATCGGGGGAAACTTGGAAATTCCCCGCAATTCCCATCAGCTCCGCACGCACTTTACGCGAGGAGAAGGTCACAGAAGCACCCACCTGCTGCTCGTCGTTGGTGTTCGTGCGCGTGGCGTCCCTCACATACAGGACGTGGTCCTCGGTGCGGATGCCGAAGGGGAGATTCAGGCGTCCCGCCCGGATCATCAGACTCTTGCCAGGCTTGAAGCCCACCCAATAGTCCCGCGCCGCAAGATTCCACCCAGCCTCGTTGCTGGTCAGCCAGGCCCCCTCTCCACCCTCACTCACAGGGCCCAGGCTTCCATAGGCGGAGAACTTGCCCAATTGCAGACCCGCCCGTAGGTCGGCCTGCATCAGGATGAAACGGAAATTCCCAGGCTCGGGAATCACCAGACTGCGCACATCTGCCTGCACCAGCAGCATGTCATTTTTGGGCATCGGGAGAAGCCCAAACATAAACTGGCTTTCCTTCTCCACGTCCCGCTCTTTCTTGCCATAGTGCGTCCGCAAGAGGATGTCCCCCTGCGCACGCCCATAGGAAGTCAGCACGCCGCCGCCGGAAGGATCCATGTGGCACTGGGCACACTGAGTGTACCCGTGGTGGATCATCCAGGGGAAAGCCTGGGCTTTGGAAGGAAACAGCGCCAGAAGCGCTGCAAGAAAGATCAGCTGCCGGAGCGAAGACATGGGCTAGCCGTCGATGAGGTCAATGGTGACTTCGGCGCGCTGCTTGGCTTCCACACTCACGCCGAGGTAGCTGGGAATTTCAATACCGGAAGCCGAAGTATCGTAGTTGAACTTGGCACTCACCCGCCAGCCGGTCTTGCTTTTGCGGTTGTTATACTCCACCTCGACGGCCTGATCCTGGCCGTGGATGTTGAAGGTGCCCTTCACCTTGCCGTCGGTAGCCTTGCCCACTTCGGTGGGCCACTGCACGTCGGCCTTGGTCAGTGTGAGGATGGCGTCGGGGAATTTGCCCTGCACGACGTACTTGTCGTTCATATGCTCGTCGCGGGTGTCGATCCCGGTCTTGACCGAGGCCATGGGTACGGTGAAAACCAGCTTGGTGCCGTCATCGACCACGGTCAACGTGCTGGAAACCCCTTCGATGTCCAAAAAGCCGGGGTTTCCGACGGCGAAGAAGGAAATCTTGGGCTTGCCCTCGACCTTCATCGCGGCGTGGGCGATCAGCGGGATGGCAAGGGCGACAACGGCCGAGGCGGCCAGAAACAGGTTGCGGAAGGGAAGACGGGTCATGGGAATCTCCTGCATGTAGGATAGCGGCTTGGGGGGGCCTTCGACAAGGTGTCGGACATTAGAAAACCCTTACAAGCACGGTGTTGCAGAGAGGACTGAATATTCTGGGCAGAAGCGCGTACAGGCAGGCTACCAGCTGATGACCACCTGGCCGTGGCCGGTGCGGACCCCGGCTGAGAAGGTGGGGGAGCTAAGTGTGCCCGTCCAAGAGGATCCGCCGCCCGCACCGCCGCCGCCGCAGCAGCCGCCTGCCACGCCGCCACCGCCGTAGTAGCCACCGCCGCCACCGGCCGCGCCATAGGACTGGCAGCAACCCGTGGGCGACGAGGCGCCAACCCCGCCGACCCCGAGTGTGCCGGTCCCCGCGCTGTAGGTGCCATAGCAGGTCGTGGTAGCCCCGACGCCGCCCGCCGTGCTGCCTCCACCCCCGCCTGCACCTCCGTGGCAGCCAGTGACACCGCTGCCGCCTGAGGCACCACCGTTGCCGCCGGAGGTGGTGGGATAGCCGACCCCACCCTCTCCGCCGCAATAATTGGCGCCGCAGCTTCCCCCACCGCCGTCGCCCCCGTTGCCCCAGTTGGACTCCCCGGAGACGCCGCCTCCACCCCCGGCGACGATCACCCGGTCGGAGAGTGCGGTGCCGCCGACGCGGATATCGCTGGCGCCCCCACCGCTGCAGCTGCGCGTGGACCCGCTCCATCCGCTGCCGCCGCCATTGTAGCCGTTTGAGCCGCCCACATAGACGTAGAGGGTGGAGCCGCTGCTGCTGCTCAGCACACCTTGGGCCATCCCTCCGTAGCCGGGCAGGTAGCCGTAGGTGGTGTAGGCTGCCGTACCCTGCGCCCCGTAAGCGGTGATGGTCACCTGGGTGGCACAATTGGGGACGCTGAAGGTCTGCTGGGCGCCGGTGTAGTTGAAGGTCTGGCTGCCCGG
>CAITDR010000175.1 GCA_903891165.1 uncultured Pseudomonadota bacterium | reverse complement strand
GGCGGAGTGGATCATCACCACTGCCTCGGGAACCGTGATCAACCGCATCCTCGCCAACGGCTACAACCAGCAGGTGGTGACCATTGCCGGAAACATCCCTGTAGAAAGCCGAAATGTAGCCGATGGCACCGGCTACTGGGGCTATCCCTGCGGCTACTCCTGGCCCTATAACGGTGGTGGCTGCGACACCAACCTGATGGTGCCCGCGCTGGAGAACTATACCGGCCTTGCAACCTCATCTTTTACCGGATGCTACAACGCCTCCGCCTTCCTGTTGGAGTAGTGTATGTCCGGAAAGGCAATGTGCCACCAGCACCCCGAGAGCCTCGCGGTGAACCAGTGTATGGACTGTTTTGCGCCACTCTGCCAGCCCTGTATCCTTTTTGATGGCTTCCAGACGGTCTGCCGAAGCTGCCTGGAGAAGCGAAAAAAGGAGAAGCGGCAGGGTCTGATCGTGCGCGGGATCGTCGCGACGCTGGTTTTGATTGCGGTAGGAGGGGCGGTCTGGTGGTACCAGAACGTCTACGTGCCCCCCTTTGACTACGGAGAGGCGACCGCGGGGGTCACCAAGTGGAACCGCGTCCTCGAAAAAGAGCCCTGCGACCGCAATGCGGTATTGGAGCTTACCGATATCATGCTCCAGGCGGGGGACAACCGGGGAGTGGTGGAGCGTTCCAACCAATTCCTGGCGGCCTGTGGTGACTATCCGCGCCTGCGCTGGATGACCTACGAGGGCTACAAGCGGCTCTCCGAGTGGGACAACGCGGCGGGAGAGGCGACGAAGTTGATCGAGTCGGACCCCTACGACAAGGACTTTCGTTGGTGGCGTGGTTTTGTCTATGAACAAAAGGGAGACCTGGACAAGGCGGCCGAGGACTACCGCCAGTCGATCATCCTGGAGCCGCGGCTCAACAGCATCCCCATCAACCTTGCAGATGTAGAAGAGCGTCGCGGCAAACCGTGCGACGCGATTTTTCCCCTGGAGCAACTGCTTTTTTATTATCCGGACGCGCGCAGCGCCGACAAGCTGCGCAGTCGGGTGAGCGAGCTGGGGAAGAAGGGGGGCTGCGGTGCCGACACCGGAACCGCAAAAATTCAGTTTACCCCTGGATCCGGCATCATCACGGCGCGGGTGGAGATCAATGGCAAAGCTACCGGCACCTTTATCGTGGACACCGGCGCTTCCTACGTCGCCCTGACGGAAAAGTTTGCTTCTACCTTAAACCTGAGCACCCCTTCCAGTACGGTGCTGGTGCACACCGCCAACGGCAATTCCACCGCGCAGCTTACCAGCTTGGACAGCGTGCAGGTGCAGGAGCTACGTGCCAACCGCGTCCAGGCGGTGATCCTGCCGGAGCTAGGGCCAGGGGTGGATGGCCTCCTCGGTCTGTCTTTCCTAGGCCGCTTCAAGATGGTCACCACCGAGGGGCTCTTAGAGCTGAGCGCTCAATCTGCACATTGAAGGCCGGGAAAGGCCTCCGGATCCCCCTGGTCCAGCCACCATGTCTCCGCCTGCGACAGCGGCCCGGCGTAGGGGTCGATGACCAGACCGGTGGCGTCTTCCAGCTCAAAGTGCAGGTGCGGCATAGAGGAATTGCCGGAAGAACCTACCAGACCCAGCATGTCGCCGCAGGTGATGGCTTGTCCCACGGTCACGGCCACGCTGTCCTTTTTCATATGCCAGTATTTGGTGCGGAAGCCACCTTCGTGCTCCAGAATTACGAAGTTGGCCTGCATTGGGTTGCCGTCGCAGTCCACACCTTCGGTGGTCGCATGACAGCGGTCGTAGTGGCCGTCGTCGGTCTCCACCACCACGCCATCCGCTGCGGACAGGATCGGCGTATCTTGGCTATCCATGGTGTCAAAACCGCCAGCTAACAGATAATCAGAGCCGTCGTGACCATCGTAACACCAGGGGAATTGGCGCCCCAGGTAGTCGCTGCAGATGATCTCTCCGGCCCCGTCGTAGTCGGCAGGATCGTGGTCTACGCCCACGGTCTGGTTGAAGAGTGTGGGATCCGGGAGGGGAAAACGGAATTGGAGGGGTGCGCGGGCCACCTCCACCACCGTCGATTCGGGAGGGGCCTGAGATTCGACCGTTTTTTCGGGGGTGCAGGCCAGCAGTATCCACATGGGACATCCTTGGGTTGTCCCTAACGCGGGCTACGGGAAAAGGTTGGGCCGAGCAGCCTCCGGATCACGATCCTCGGGGGCAGGGCCCAAGCAGGCGGGAACTTCTGCTTCTATAGTGCCCGGAGGTGCAGCTTTCGTGCAGGTCGAAAGGAAGATCAGCGGGGGCTGGCGTACAGCCCTTCGATGATCTCCGCGTAGTGTGCGGCGATAGGCTTACGGCGTATTTTGAGGGAGGGGGTGAGCAGCCCGCTGGCCGGGGTCAGCGGCTCCGGCAACCATGCCCACTTTTTGATCTGCTCAAAGGGAGCCAATTGGGCGTTGGCGGCCCGCACACGTTCAGCCGCCAGCTTTTCGGCCTCGGCCGCGGAAAGCTCCATCCCCGGCTCCGGTGCGAAGAGGGCCACCAGATAGGGGCGTCCTTCCCCGATCACCACCGCCTGAGCGATCGCACCGCCCTGCAATTTCTGCTCGACGTTCACCGGCGGGATGTTCTTGCCACCGGCCGTCACCAGGATCTCCTTCTTCCGATCGATGATCTTCAGAAAACCATCTTCCCAGCAGCCGATATCTCCCGTCAAAAACCAGCCATCCGTGGTCATGACCGCGGCCGTTGCCTCGGCATCCTGCCAGTAGCCCGAAAAGAGCCCGCTGCCGCGTACCTTGATCTCCCCGTCCTCCGCCAGCTGCACTTCCGTGCCGGGGAGCGGCTTGCCCACCGTGCCAAAACGGAAGTTTACCGGCCGATTCATCGTGGCCGGGGCCGAGGTTTCCGTCAGCCCCCAGGCCTCCAGGACCTCGATGCCCAGGGCATGGAAAAACCGGGCCACCTCGGGGTTCAGCGCCGCACCGCCCGTAGCAAAACTCCGCAATTTCCCTCCCATCCGCGCGTGGACCTGTCGGAACACCGGCTGTGCCAATGCCCAGCGCAGCCGCAGGCCCAGTCCGGGCTCCTCTCCCTTCTCCAACAGAATCGATCGCTCCCTCCCCACACTCAAGGCCCAGCCGAAAATCCGCTGCCGACGTGCGGGTTGCTCCTGCACCTTCCCCTCGATTCCCGCCTTGATCTTCTCCAACATCCGCGGTACCGACAACAAAACCGACGGCTGGGCAATGGGCAATACCTCCATCACCTCCTCCACCCGCTGGCAAAAATAGGCCGAAATATCTTCGATCAACGCCCGGTACACCCCAATCCGCTGCAGCACATGGGCCAGCGGCAGGAAGCAGATCGAGCTCTCTCCGGCCTGCAGGGGCATCACTTTTTGTGTAGCCTGGGCTACCGATGATAGGGCACCGTGGGTCAGCATCGCCCCCTTGGGGTTGCCGGTGGTGCCCGACGTATACACCAGCGTTGCGATGTCGGAGGGCTGCACCCTGCGGGCCCGCTCGTCGAAGGCTGCCGGACTCAGAGCTTCCCCCCTCCTTTCTTCCCAATGGAGCACCGCACGTAAGGCGGGCAGGCTCGCGCGGAGCCCCTCCACCTTGGCCTTTTGTTCTGGGCCATCCACCAGCACAATGCAGCTTCCGCTCTGTGCGAGCTGGTAGGCCGTCTGCTCGGCGGTCAGGCTGGGGTAGATGCCCACGGTGATTCCGCCCAGGCCCATGATGGCAAAATCCGCGTTGATCCAAGCTGGATGCGGATCACCGAGCACGGCCACCCGCTCGCCCGGCTGCAGGCCCAGTGCCACCAAGGTCCCCGCAAGCTGCCGAAGCCGCTCGCCTGCCTCGCGCCAGGAGACATTTTTCCAGCTTCCTAACTCTCGATAGTGGAGGCCGGGCCTGTCGTCGGCGTGGGCCAGCTTCGCCAACAGCATCTGGTTCAGGGTGGACATCCCCCTCCTTTAACCTGCACACGAAAGCCTGTGCCCGGGCTTGAATCTCCCACCGGATGCGCTACGATCTGCCTATGGCTACCGCATCTTCCTTTCCGTCGCATAAGCATCCTCCCGTTCAACCCGGCCAGGCTTCTGGGGGTGTGCCCAGCGATGGGGGAGGTACCGGCGGGGGCGGCGGCGGAGGGGGAGCCGGGGGTGGCGCGGGTGGTGCTGGCGGCGCGGGCGCAGGAGCCGGCGGAGGTGCGGGTGCGGGAGCTGGGGGTGCGGGTGCCTCGGGTGGTGCAGGCGGTGGAGGCGGTGGCTCCGGAGCCGGACCGATGAACGGGGAAGCAGGCACCCATGGTGCGGGTGGCAACGGCTCGCGGTCACGACAGGGCGGGCAATCGGGCCAGGGTGGCACCGGTCAGGGTGGACAATCGGGCCAGGGTGGCACCGGTCAGGGCGGGCAATCGGGCCAGGGTGGCACCGGTCAGGGCGGCCAGTCTGGGCAGGGCGGCAGCGGTCAGAGGGGAGGAAGCGGCGCGGGTGGCCAGAGCGGGGCCGGCGCCGGGCAAAGTGGTCAGGGCGGCAGCGGCCAGTCCGGCCAGGGTATGGGCGGATCCGGCGGCGGATCCGGTGGCGGCGGGCAGAGTGGTGCCGTAGGTTCCGGTGAAATCGGCACCAAGAGTGCTGCGGCCGGGGGCGGCAACGCCGCGGGTTCCGGAGCGGGGGGAGGAGGTGCCACCCCCTCTACCACGCTGAGCACCTCCAAGGGCCGCGTGCAGGGCAGCTATAACAACGGGGAAACCGGCGCTTCGGGCGAGCTAGGCAAGGATCGTGCGGCGGCCTCGGTCAAGAAAAAGGACTCCTGGGCCTCGGCCAGTATCCAGCGTGATGGCTCGTTGGCGATTGCGGGCGGCAACAAGAACTTCTCGGGGAATTTCAACAAAAATTCTCGGGGCAGCTCCGGTTTTGCCAACATCATCACCGGGAAGAACAGCAGCGTGAAGCTGGGTGGCGCTTCCAACGGATCCTTCCGCCTCAAAGGGGTCAGCCCCGATGCGGTGGGCGAGATCACCCGGAACGGGTCCAGCGGCATCACCAAGGGTATGGGCTGGATTCGCGACGGCGGCACCCGGGTCGAAGGCAACGGCGCTTCCGATGGGTCCTTTGGCCTCTTCGGCGAAGAAGGCAAGAGCAACGCCTATGTCGGCCGCACCCCGGAAGGCGTCATCCACACCTCGATGTCCGACGATGTACGCCGGGCCATGGAAGCCGCCATGACCCTGGCCAAAGAAGTGCAGCGCCGGACCCGCTGAGCAGCGTCAAGACAAAAGCTCGAATGTACATGAGAGGTTGCTGAGCAAATGGCTGCAACGGCCTTCATTCTTGCTGCAGGCCTGGGCACCCGCCTGCGCCCACTCACCCTCAGTACGCCCAAGCCGCTGCTGCCGGTGCGCGGTCTCCCCATGTTGGACCATGTGCTGGCGCTGGCGCGACAGCACGGCCACGACGAAGTGGTGGTGAACGCCTTCTGGCTCCCCGAACAGATCCAGGCCTGGGCCCAAGGGAAAGCCGGGGTTCGGGTGGTGGTGGAGGCGCCAGCGGTGTTGGGTACCGGGGGCGGCCTCCGCAATGCGGCTCCGCTGCTCGCCGAGCGTTTTGTGGTGTTGAACGGGGATATTCTGTGTGATGTGGACCTGGGGGCTCTGTTCCACCTGCCCACTCCGGCGGCCATGGCGCTGCGTGCCCAGGCTCAGCCCCGGCATACCGGCATCACCTGGGATTCCCAGACGCAGCGGGTCACGGGCATTGCAGGGGTGGTGGGGATTGGCGATCCGGCGTGGCACTTCACGGGGGTGCATGTGCTGAATCGGGAACTACTCCAGCGTATACCGTCGGGAGAGCAGTGTATTATCCGCACCGTCTACAAGGCCCTGGTGCCCCAG
>CAITDR010000174.1 GCA_903891165.1 uncultured Pseudomonadota bacterium | reverse complement strand
GCGCTGGTCCGGTTGATCCGCTGGGAAGCTCCGGCGCTGACGGTTCGGCTGTCTTCTGAGCCGATGCGGCAGCTGGATGGCTCGGAGCAGCCGGCACGGGCAAGCTTCACGTTGAGCCGGGTGGGGGTGGAAGCCCAGGCAGAACCTTGGTGGGTTCCTCTCGTGCTGTACATCCCCGCGCGGGAAGTGGTGACCTTCTACCCGACGATGTTGGGCCTGAACAACCGCTATGAGCTGTCGTTGGACAAAACTGCGATGGATCTGGTGGCGGCGTTGATCGGCCCACGCCTGCGGCACCCCACCAGCAGCCGTCTTCGCAGAATTTGTGAGGAAGTGGACAAAGCTATCGGCGGAGAATTGGAGGTGCGTCCCGATGGGATCTTCCAGTTGAACCTGAAGGGTGACATCGAAGCATCGATGATGGCGGAGGGGCACCGGAAGCTGGGCATCCTTTCGCTGTTGATCCGGAACGGCAGCCTGGGGCGCGGCACCATCTTGCTGTGGGACGAGCCGGAAGGGAATGTGAACCCTATTTTGATGCGCACGCTGGTGTGGGCGCTGAACGGGCTTGCGCGGGAGGGCGTGCAGATCATTCTTGCGACGCATGATCACCTCATCACGCAACTTTTCTCCTTACCAGTGGAATATGGAAAGAACGAGGTTCCAGTTCGATTCTTCCGCCTTTACCGAGACGCAGGAGAGGGCGCCCCCGTTCAGGTGGAGGCAGCTGAGGACATGATTCATTTGACAGAGGACATCCTCACACAAGCATACGGAGCCTTATTCGATCAGGAGCACGGCTATGTGATGGAGCGGGTGGGAAAATGATGCTGGATGTTGGAGGATTTTTCCTGGAATTTAACAACTCCTGGGATTGGGCCTGCGCCTATGAGAAGCATACTCTCTACAAGAGCGCTTTTAAGAAGGTACAGGGCATGCGGAACGCAGATGTGGTGGGTCTGCGTCGGGATGGGACGGTTTTGATCTTAGAGGTGAAAAATTTCTCCAAGGTGGAAGCTCCGCTGTCCATACAAGTCATTCAGCAGCAACATGCCAAAAAGGTGGCGTCGCAAATTCGCGATACAATTCTCGCCCTTCATCTCCTCCCACAGGTGGACGCGGTTGTTCATGCGGATGCCCCGGTGAACCGGCTTCGGGGCGGTGTGATTGGAGCGGTAGAAAGGCGCAACAAGCTCTTCGCCGCTTGGTCGTTCGCTTTGTGGGATATGGCTCCGAATCGTAAAAAGGACTATGTGAAACGGATGCGGACCGAGCTGAAAAACGGTCTCCTCTATTGCGGTGCCGAGGTGCTGTTTGTGGATCCCGAGTTCTCCGAAGTCCCCGGCCTCCACATGATCCGCAAGGAAGCAGCATGAGATCCCCCTCCACCCCCAAAGTGGTCGCGGTCCACTTCCTCCTTCTTTTCTTCACCTTGGCCACCCTTTTTCCGGTGCTCTGGGTCGTCAAGATGGCGCTGGAGCCGGGGCAGGGGATGGCGGTGAGTATCAACCCCTTCCCGACCGAGATCACCTTTGCCAATTTTGAGGCGGTGCTCTCCACCAAAGCGGGCGATGGCAGCTGGTTGTTCGGACGGCAGCTCTTCAACTCGCTGGTGGTCTCTACGGTGACGGCGGCGGTGGGGGTCGGCCTGGCGGCGACGGCGGGCTATGCCCTGTCTCGCTGGAATTTTCCAGGTAGAGACCGAGCAATGGCGATCTTCCTCCTCACCCAGATGTTTCCGGGTGTGGTGATGTTGATCCCCCTCTACATTCTTTTGGATGAGCTGGGGCTTTTGGACTCGATGGCGGGCTTGATCCTGGTCTATTCCACCACCTCGGTGCCCTTTGCCACCTGGAATCTGAAGGGCTACTTCGATACCATCCCCAAAGACCTGGAAGAAGCGGCGATGTTGGACGGCGCCTCGCGCTGGGTCACCTTTACGCAGGTGATCCTTCCGCTGGCGCGACCGGCCCTGGTGGTCACCGCTCTCTTCGCATTTATGACGGCCTGGAACGAGTACATTCTCGCGGCTACCCTGATGGGGGATGAACGCGGCTTTACGCTCCCGGTCGTTCTCAAGGGCTATGTCGGCGAATTTGGCGCCCAGTGGGGCTACTTCGCGGCTGGCGCCATCCTGGTAAGCCTGCCGGTCACCGCCCTCTTCTTTATGCTGCAGCGCTTCCTGGTGGAAGGTCTCACCGCCGGCAGCGTCAAGGGCTGAGGACGGATACGCCAGAGCGCCGCCTCCTCCTACCCCCGCCGAAAAACGCTACTTCATCGCAGCAGCGAGCGCGTCCAACGTCGTGATGGCGATGCCGAAGACCGGTCCCCCGGCCTCTTCCCGCGCCACCCGAAGCTCACCCACCTGCTGTCCGATGTAGATCACCGCCTGCTTCTCCTCTCCCAGCTTCAGCCGCAGCGTGCCCCAGGACTCGCTGGGGGCGGGCAGGGCAGGGTTGCTCCGGTCCACCGTCGCTCCCTCCAACACCTCCAAAAAGCCGTCCACACTCACCGGCTTGCCCTCGCTGCTCGCCCAGGTGCCCTCCTGGCGCGTGTATTTTGCACTACGGTCTCCCAGCTTCAGATCCAGGGCTTCGATCAGGTAGCGGCTATCATTGAACAGCTTGCTGCTCTCCCAGCCGGTCAGGTTCAGCAGATCCAGCCCCTTGGTGTCCACCCGTACCAACGCGCCACTGCTTGTCTGCACCGCAGCACCGTCCATATCTCTGGTTCCAAAGCGCAGGCTCTGGGTCGCCTCCCCACCCTCCACGCTCAGGATAGCGGTGGGGTTGACCAAGCCCAAGGTCGCCGGATCCTGCCCGTCCAAAAAGTCCGCAGCCTTCAGCGCGGCGGCATTGGAGAGCCATTCGGTGACTTTTTCCTTGTCTGCGCGTGGGCCATTGTCCCCGATCCACCAGCCATTGTCGTCCTTCCGCAGGATCAGGCTCTGCCCGTCCACCTCGATGCGTACCCGCCTTGCATCGTAGGCGGAGACCGACCACAGCTCCTTGCTCCGAAAATCGGAGAGCTCCCGCCCTGCGAGCTCGGCCAGCCTTGAGGTGGACAACACCGGCAAGGACGTGTCGTCCTTCTTCACATAGCTCTTGAAGCCCACCGGCGTATCTCGGCCAACAAACACAGAAAAAGTCGTACCATCAGCCTTGGCCAACACCACCTCGGTCCGGGCGGCTTCGTCGAGTCCATAGTCGGCCAACGCACCGCCAAGGGTACGTTCTTCCACCTTGGTGCTTGAAAAACGCTCGATGATCTCTTCCACTTTCCGGGTCTCCACGGAAAGCTCGCGCGGAGAGACCATCTTCCAGTTCTCTCCATCCTTTTCAAAGCGCAGCTTGCCCGACGCTCGCCGTAGCTCCAGGCTCTGGATGTCCTTGTTTTCAAAGGAAAAAAGCTTGCTGGTCACCGGTGCGTCCGGATCACTGGACAACTCCTCTTCAGCGCCCCCCTCTTTTTCCTGGTAGCGCTTGACCAGGACAGGTACGAGCAGGACCAACAGGACGATGGTCAACACGGTCATCAGACGGTTCTGGCCTTCCACGATACACCCCATGCTTGACAGATGCGGCCGGGTGCCTATCCTCCCGCGAGGAAAGAGGCAGTGCCATGAGTGGGAATGGACAAGATGTGGAGAATGAAGCCGCCGACCAGGGGGCCAATGTGGTTGACCTTCCGGTGGACGAAGAAAAAGTCGCCCTCCAGCAGCGTGTAAACGAGCTGGAAGCTCGGCTTCGCACGGTAAGTGCGGCCTTCAAGGAGAAGCAGGACGAGATCCAGGCCACCAAGGAGCGCCTGGCCCGCCATGCCATGGTGGAGGAGGAGATTCGCAGGGGTGAGGTGGTAACCTCGCTCTTTGAACCGGTCGAAAACCTGAACCGCTCCATCCAGGCCAACCGGGGTCTGCCGGAGGAGACGGTGACTGGTCTGCGGATGATCCACACGGAATTTATGGCCGCCCTCAAAAAGCTGGGTCTGGAGGAGACGTCGGGAGCTGGGGCCGTTTTTGATCCCAACAACCACGAAGCCATTGCGACGCAGCCGGTGGTAGACCCCGAGCAGGACAACAAGATCATCATGGTCTATTCCACCGGCTACCGGATTGGAAAGCGCCTGGTCCGTCCTGCCCGTGTGGTCATCGGTCGCTACGAAGAGCCCTCGGCGGAAGCCTGAAGCTCCGGCCAGCCCCAGCCCGCGTGATCGGGCGGAAGCAGGGCCAAGCACAGGCTGCCTTCGGGCAGCGAATCTGCCAGCTTGGTAGCGGGATTTCCGGCGACACCGCCGGGATCCCCTAGGCTTTGGCACAGCACCACCGCGATGGGCAGGCCCGGCGTACGCGCCAATGCCGCCGCTGCATCCTGCACTTCCTGCAAGTCGGTGCTGGGGCATAGCCAGCCCTGCACCCCGGTGGGCAGCACCTCTTCGCCCACCAGTAGCACCCGGTGGCTGTGCAGCCGATCCAGAAGCTCCGCGGCAGATAATCCGCGCAGGACGCTCGGGCCGAGAATGGGGGGTAGTCCGGCAAGCTGCACCGGTAGGGGACGCAGACTGGCGGGCAGTCGCGCCGGGCGCCTCAGCCACCAGCCGCCGAAGAGCCCAAGAACAAAGGTGATTCCCAAGGCCAGCGGCCGGTGCGGGGCCGCCTCGGGGCTCTCCATCGGCACGGGGACCGGCGGGGGCGGGCTGGGCGGGGTTGGAGCCTCTGGCGGAGAGGGTGCCGTGGGGTCGGCGACCACCTCCGGGGGGCTGAGCGTTGCGGAAAACACCTCGGTGCTGTTTTTTCCCTGGAGCACATCCACCTGCGCAAAGCGCAGGGGTGCTTCCGCGGGCCAGCTCAGTTCGCCAAGCTGTCGATGGCTGCCATCTCCGGCATTCAACACCAGCTTCAGCCGATCACCGGGTGCGACGCCCGCACAGCCGAACTCTTCGTCGTTGCGGGTGGCATCGGGAAAACGCCCGTCGTTTCGGCATGCCAGCTCTACCCGGCCACGCTCCCCCTCCAGGGCCAGCACCGGTGTGCCCCCCTCTCCCGGCATCTGCAGGCGAACCAGGATTTGCGGCGCCGACCTGCTCTCTGGCACCGTTTTTGCATCCGGAAGCGCCACATCGCAGCCGACCTCCTTTTTGCCTATCAGCAGGGTCTGGGGAGCGGCACAGGAAAGTTCGATCAACCGGCCATCCCGCAGCAACGCGAGGTGCTCGCCGGCAGGAAGAAGGCAGCTCCACTGACCGTCCGGCGCTACATCGGGAGCCTGACCGGCGTCGTTACAGGAGGATGCTTCCAGCACCGCGCCACGCTCGCCCAACAACAGCAGGGAGCGACTGCCCTCTGCCCCCGCGACGAGCACCGGCTCGGCTGCCCAGGCTGCCAGAATCCAGACCATTTCTTCTGCTATCCCCTTCGATCCACTTGTGCCGCTGCCCCGTATCGCGGCGATGGAAGGCTCAACGCCGCAGCTGGAAGTCCGGCCAGTCGCCCTCGGCGACCGGGCTTATTTCCACGCCCGTCACCTCGGCGAGCGGCGGTCCTCTGTGGCACCAGCGGACAAATTCCGCACTTCTTTCGCCGGTGACTACCACCTCCACCGCGCCATCGGGCAGGTTCCGAACCCACCCGCGAAGCCCCCGCCGACGGGCTTCCATCTCGGCCGTGGCCCGGAACCACACACCCTGCACCTTTCCCCGGATCACCAGCCGCTGCGCCATACCGCCCTCCTGGAGAAGGGCTATCCCGCTTTCCCGCCGGGATCCCCCCGACAACGCCGTGGTCGTGCTATAGTTGAGCCTGTCGGGGGTGGTCTGAGCGTGGAGGAGGAGGAGGACAGCAGCCTGGTCCGGCGGATGGCGGGCGGGGACCGCAGCGCAATGGGCATGCTCTATGATCGGCAGGCACCGCTGCTTCTGGGCGTGTCGATGAAAATGGGCTTTGACCGCGAAACAGCCGAGGATCTGGTCCACGACATCTTTCTGGAAGTGTGGCGTGCCGCTGCCGAATTCGACCCCCTCCGCGGTACGGTGCGTACCTGGCTTCTGGTGCGCCTGCGTAGTCGGGCGCTGGACCGGCGCCGTTCGGGCCACGCGCGCCATGTGGTGGCGGTCGCCGACCTCCAGACCGTGGACCGCCCGCTGGCGATGGAGGAGGATCCCGTACTTTCCTCGGATCGGGCTGCCGTGGTGCGGGGGCTGGATGACCTGCCACCGGAGCAGCGCCATGTGCTGGAGCTGGCCTATTTTGAGGGACTCTCTGCGGCGGAGATCGCCGGGAAAGTAGGAATTCCTACCGGAACGGTGAAGTCCCGGCTGGCCTCAGGGCTGAACAAGCTGCGGCAGGCGCTGGGGAGGGGACCATGAAAGATCATCGTCAGGGTCTTCCAGTGGGGGAGCCTTTGGAGGAGGGAGAGGCTGAATTTCTGGCCCTCGCTCTGGCGGTGGACCCGGTGCCGCTGCGAGTGTCGCGTCGGGATGCGCTGATGACGGTCATCCACAGTCGGCCCTGGGAGCCTTTTGTGGATCGTGTGGCGGTGATTGTGGATGTAGGTGTGGAAAAAGCCAGATTATTTCTGGACACCATGCTGGAACGGTTTGTGCCCGCGCCCTGGACCAATGTGGAGTGGATCCACCTGGAGGCTGGACCCGCCAACGCGGGTAACGATGTGGGCATCGTCCGGGTTGCACCCGGGCAGCATTTCCCCTACCACACCCACGGTAGCGAAGAGGTGGTCCTGGTGCTTCAAGGAGGCTTTCAGAACGATGATGGCAGTGTTCATCGCGCCGGAGAGCTGTGTCGCCAACACGACGGCCACAGCTTCACCGCGCTGCCCGACCAGCCGCTGATCTACCTCGTGGCGGTGTCCGGCGTGGATTTTCCCGAAAAATCCTGACCCACTGGTCGGAATGAGATCGGGTGGTTATTTGAGTGTGGGAGGCTGTCATGGCCCTGCTCGAAGAGGAATTTCGTCTCTACCTCCGGGATCACCAGGATCCCCGCAACCGCGCCACCCACTATGTGGGTATCCCGCTGATCGTGATCACCCCGATCGTGGCCTTGATTCTGATGGATTGGCGGATTTTTGTGGCAGGTCAGGTCGTGGGCTGGGCTTTCCAGCTGGTCGGCCACAAATTAGAGGGGAACAAGCCATCCTTTACCGAGCGACCGATCTCGCTGGTGATGGGGCCGCTGATGGTGGCCGTCGAGCTGTGTGAGCTGGTGGGCATCCACTTCGGTTTTGCCCAACGTGCCCGGCAGGCGCGGCAGAACTAAGGTCCACGAAGCAGGCGAACAAGGGCTGTTACTGGCGGACGTACACATCCACGTAAGCGCCGCCGAAGTTGTCGCTGGTGGTACAATTGGAGATGCCCTCCAGGGTGCCCAGTCGGATGGTCTGTGTGGACAGGCTCCGACTGATAACAAAATCGTAGCCACCAATGTAGCGCGTTGCACCCGTGTAGTCGCTGGTAGCCATCCCACAGATGGAGGATCCCCAGTTCTGGGCGACACCCCAGTTGTCGGCACCGAAGCGGAAGCCCAGGTTGTTACAGCCGGTCATTGCGCCGGGGTAGACGCAGTGTGCACTCACCGAGCCGGAGTCGTAGACAAAGAGCGCTTCGTTCCAGGAAAAAGCTTCTGTGTTGTACGCGGTGTTGTCGTAGCCGGTTCCGTACACATAGGCGTTGTCGCGCACCCTGGTCCAGCCGCCGCCGTCCCGGGTCATGTCGCAATAGTAGCTGCCTATCGTAAGGTAGTAGCTGCCATCCGTGGCGGAGGGGCTTACATCCTTGATCTCAGCACAGTCCTCGGCCGGGCAGACTGCTGAGGTGCCCAGGACGCCGTTGTCGGCGGTTCCGTCGCAGTCGTCGTCTATCAGGTTGCACTGCTCGGGGGCACCGGTGTAGATAGAAGCAAAGCTATCGTCGCAGTCGCGCGGGTCGGTGGAGCTGTAGCTGCCGCTTGCGCCGCAGGCATAGCTGCTGGTGCCGGGATCCCCCTGGCCATCGCCGTCGGCGTCCAGGTAGTAGAGAGTCTGCCCGTCGATGCTGGGATCGGCATCGTCGATCAGCGCGTCGCAGTCATCGTCGTAGCCGTTGCACAGCTCGGTGCCATCGGGAGAGATGGCGGCGTCGGCATCGTTACAGTCGGCGCTGTCGGTGCCGTAGCCTGCCGGCTGGGCACAGGCCAACAGAGACGTGCTCGCGTCGCCGTAGCTGTCGCCGTCCTGATCGGCATAGTAGACGCTGGCGCCCACAATATCGGGATCGCTCTCATCCAGAAGGCTGTCGCAGTCATCGTCGAGGCTGTTGCATATTTCGGTGGCAACGGGAGAGATCGCGCCATTTCCGTCGTCACAGTCGCCGTTTGCCGTGGAGCTCCCCGGTAGCACCTCGCACCAGACCCGGCCGCTGCCCGCACCGTAGCCATCTCCGTCGCTGTCGGTGTAGACAATATAGGTTGTAAGTCCGTTATCGGCGAAGCCATCACAGTTCTGGTCGTTGCCGTCGCAGATCTCGACGCCCGCCGGGGAGATCGAGGCGTCGGCATCGTTGCAGTCGCTGCCGTCGGCGATGGTATTGGTGGGCCGGGTGCAGCTGGTCTGGATGCTGGCCGGATCGCCGTAGCCGTCCCCGTCCGAATCGGTATACCACCTCACAAAGGCGAGGCCATTGTCGGCCACACCGTCGCAGTCCTGGTCGGCACCGTCGCAGACTTCGGTGGCGGTAGGAGAGACCGAAACATCGGCATCGTTGCAGTCACTTCCGTCGGCGATGGTCCCCGCAGGCTGGCTGCAGCTGACCTGTGCGGAGCTGGGATCGCCGTGGCCGTCGCCATCCGCATCGGTATACCAGCTTACAAAACTCAGGTCCTCGTCCAAAACTCCGTCGCAGTCCTGGTCCAGGCCGTCACAGCGCTCGGCCGCGCCGGGGTGGATGGCCGCATCCTGATCCGCACAATCGGTAGTATCTACTACATAGCCAACCGGGGCATCGCAGGCGCTGGCCGTCGCCGTCGGGTCACCGTAGCCATCTCCATCGCGGTCGGCGTACCAGATCCCGGCATCCACGGCGTCGGACTCGTCGATCTGGCCATCACAGTCTTCGTCGAGCACCCCGTCGCAGAGCTCCACCGCAAAGGGGTGGGCGGCGGCAGTTCCATCGTTACAATCACAGGATTCTGCGGATCCGGCCGCGACGTAGCCCGCGGGGGCCACACAGGCGATCTGCAGCACCGCACAATTGCCGTAGCCGTCGCCATCGGCATCGTAGTACCAGATGGCGCCATCGCTGCCCTCCTCGTCGATAGATCCGTCGCAGTCGTTGTCCAGACCGTCACAGAACTCTGGTGCCCCTGGGAAAATTGCCAACGCACCGTCGTCACAGTCACCACCTACGGTACTGTAGCCCTCCTCCAGGCTGCAGGCGTACTCCAGGCTGCTCCCGTAGCCATCGCCGTCCGCATCGACATAGACCGGCGTGCCCAGACCCTCGTCCGCAGTGCCACTGCAATTATTGTCAATCCCGTCGCATACTTCTGGGGCTCCGGGGTAGATTGCATCATCTTCTGGAGCGCAGTCCTGGTCGTTACTGACAAATTCATCGGGAGCCGTACATGCCTCGGTCTCAACGGCCGGATCCCCAAAGCCGTCCTTGTCACCATCCTCCCAAAAAGGGCTTTCCACACCTTCATCTGCGGTATCGTTACAGTTGTTATCCAGCCCATCGCACAACTCGATGGCATCGGGGTTGATGGTGGCATCGGCATCGTTGCAGTCTTCGTCTCCCGAAAAACCGTCCTTGTCAGAGTCGGACACCACGGTGGTGCTATCGTCCGTCTTTTCGGGAGTCGGGTTACAGGCAGGAAGGACGAGGAGGAGGAGGAAGAGGCGCATGGCGACATTCTACCAGAGCTTACTTCCCCATCCAGATCACCATGGAGAGGCGGCTGTCCAGATTTTGGCCCAGCCAGGGCAGCTCGGCCTGCTGTCCGGGCCAGAAAGACCAGCCCGCCTCCATCCGCAGTCCCACCCGGCGGCTGAAGCGCCAGTCGCTACCCAGCGCTGTGCGTAGGCCCAGAAAAGGCTCGTTGCCATCTGCCCAGTGCCGGCCCGTAGCCAACCAGATGGAGGGGCCCACCGCCCCCTCCATCGACCAGAGCCCTCGCCCGATGGGCAGGCTGGCGCGCGCCATCAGCGCGAAGTGGTGGCCGTCCACCACCAATTCGCCACCAAAGCTATTGGAAGCTGGCAAAGCGCCGCTCCACTCCGCCCGGATCCCCAAAATATCGCGGATGGGAATGTCCACCTGCACCGCCGCCCCCAAGCGGAAGGCCAGCCCGTCCAGGCGACGTTCTACCAGTCCCTCGGTCCCGATGGTTAACGCAAGCTGGTCCCGACGGATTTTGTCCTTGTAGCGGCCCAGGAGCAGCGATGCCCGGGAGCGGATCGCCTCCTCGTAGGGGGTGGTGGGCTCCTCCTTCACCAAGGCATCCAGAACCACCATCCCTTCATCCTGGCGGTCCCGACGGATCAGACAATAGCCCAGGAGCAGGCGGGCGGGCCGAAAGCCCGGATCGATCGCCAGGACCGCTTCCACTTTATTTTGAGCGTCCAACCAACGACCACGCTGCCAATCGGCGTAGGCATCGAGGTACAAACGCTCCAGTTCTACCTGGGTTGTACCTGGATTTTCCGGCGTATCCTCGGGGGCCAGGACATCCGGATCAGGGGGCGTCGTCGGAAGCTCGGGAACTTCGACTGGAGCAGGATCCGGCGAAGAAGGTGGAGTTTCGGCGGCAGGATCACTGGGATCCTGTGCCATCGCGAGAGAGAGTGCAAAAAGGTGTGCGACGTGCATGTCGCGCTTTTCAATACCACGTTCCGGAGGCTAAGAGGAGTGTGTCCCCAGGAGTTCTCATGTCGCCTCGCCTCATCACCCTTCTTCTCCTCAGCACCGGCTGTCAGTCTGTCCTCAGCGACCACAGCTTCGCAACCGGAAGCCACACGGTGGTGGCCGACTCGGATCGGGGCCTGATTTGGGCGGTAGACGCCGACAACGGCGCCATCGTGCGGCAGAGCACTTCGGGGGAGGTCCACAGCGTGGACGTGGGTGTGGAGCCTTCGCGTATCGCCCGTGCGGGCAGCCGCCTCTTTGTGACCTTGCGCGGCGAGCGCTCGGTGGCCGTCCTCGAAGACAAGGGCGACAGCCTGAAGCTGCTCCAGAAGGTGGAAGTGGGCACCGAGCCCTACGGCATTGTGGCCCGCGAGGACGGCAAGCGCCTGTACGTGGCGCTGGCCACCCAGGGCGTGGTCCAGGAGCTGGACGGCGAGAGCTTCTCCGTCCTGCGTAGCTGGGAGATCAGCGGCGAGCCTACCTGGCTGGCGCTGCAGCCCGGTGGCCACGCCCTGTACATCGCCTCTGCCTTCGGCGGCACCTTGAGCTGGGTGGACCTGGACAATGGCAACCTCGCGGCGGTGGACCTGCCCACGCTGACCGGCGCGGGAGAGGAACGTGACCAGCCCCTGACCCGCCGCCTCACCGGCGATATGTGGGTCAGCTCCGATGGGGACACCCTGGCCCTTCCCGGCTTGTACGTGGACAATATCACCCCGGTCGGCGACCCCACCGAGGATGGCTCCACCGATGTCGACGCGGGCGGTGGCTACGCCTCCACCCCGAGCCTGAACATCAGCCGGATGAACCCGGCCGTCATCACCGTCCCGCTGAAGCCGGGTGGAAAGCCGGAGATCGACGGTGTGGCCAACCTGTTTGCCGGTGGCTTCGGGCTGGACAACACCGTACGCTCCTACCTGAACTCGGTCACCATCTCTCCCGACGGCGAGACGGTTTTTGCGACCATGGAAGCCTCGGGAACCGTGGTTGCCATGTCGCTTCAGCCCCTCTTTGCGGACGCCGGCGACACCGACGTGATGATGGACATGGTGGACACGGGTGGCAGCGGCATCCAGCTCTCCACCGAAGCGGCCGGCTTTGCCAGCGCGCCCACCGTGGTCATCTCCACCGACATGGGGCCCCGGGGTGTGGCCTTTGTGGGTGATGATGCCTACGTTCACAATTTCCTGTCTCGTAGTATCGGCAAGCTGTGGAATGCGGGCGTAGAGGCTACCTTGGCCGATATGTTCGTCAGCGGCAGCCTGGGTATGGAGGCGGCTGCGGCTCCCAAGGCGGACTCCTTCGGAGATTCGCTGCTGGATCCCACCGTTCTCCAGGGTCGTGAGCTGTTCTACTCCGCTACCGCCTCGGTGATGGCGGCCGACGGGGCCGGTGTGAGCTGCTCCACTTGCCACTACGACGGCCGGAACGATGGTCTGACCTGGACCTTCACCAACGGGGTGCGCCAGACCCCGTCCTTGGCCGGTCAGGTCTCCCTCACCGCGCCGGTGACTTGGAACAGCGCCGTGGCCTCCGTCGGTAGCGAAGCGACGATCACCTCGCAAGGACGTATGGGCGGAAGCGACATCTCCGACGCCCAGGTGGCGGCGATTGCAGCCTTTGTGGACTTCGGCCGCCACATGGACCTGCCCAACAAAGGCAGCACCGCCGCCGACGTGCTGCGCGGGAAAGCCATCTTTGAACGTGAAGATGTAGCCTGTGCATCCTGCCACGTGGCACCGCTCTACACCGACAACGCCAACCACACCATGTTCGGCCTGGACGACGCGAACACCCCCACCCTGGTGGGAATCGCGGCCTCGGCTCCGTACATGCACGATGGTAGCGCGGCCACCCTGCGGGATGTGCTGGTCATGTCCCGCTCCGGCGAGATGGGCGATACCAGCATGTTGAGCGACGCAGAGATCGCCGATTTGGAAGCCTTCCTTTACTCCCTGTGAGCGGGGCGGCGGTGGACGGGTCAAGGCTTCTGCGGAGGCTTTGACGCGTCAGTCATCTTCCAGCAGGCTTTGAGCCAGAAGGTCGGGGAAGGCGGGCACTTTGTGAAAGAAGTGCCCGCCTTCGATCATCCGGAGGTGGAAGCTGCGGCTGGTAGAGGCTTTCCATGCGGCCAATTCCGCTTCGGTTACGGTAAGGTCCTGCCGGCCGCCGAAGGCGGTGATGGGCAGCGGAAGCGGAGCGGCGGGGGCAACCTCATAGGTCTCTATCAGCTCCATGTCCGCACGCAGGGCAGGTAGGAAGAGGGCCAACAAGCCGGGATCTTCCAGAAGCACCGGCGGAATAGCGCCGTAGCGATGCTGCATGACCGACAAAAATTCCCGCTCCGGCAAGGGGTGGAGAGGCGGAAAAGGGTCGGGACAGCCCGGCGCACGGCGGGCATTGACGATCAGTTGTTCAGGAAGAGGAAGGCCCGCTTTCTGGAGACCCTGGCAAAGGGCATAGCCCACCCAGGAGCCCATGGAGTGCCCGAGGATGGCGTAGCGCCGCCGCAGCAGAGGCCCCAGCCCCGCCTCCAGATCGGCCACCAACGGCTCCATCCGGCGCAGTGCTACCTCGCGTATCCGCCGATCCCGCCCCGGGAAAATGCCAAGGGCGAGGCCGATCTCCGCGGGAAGCTGCTCCTGGAGAGATCGGAACTCGTTCGGACTGCCACCCGCGTAGGGGAGTACCAGGAGCTGCAGGGGCGCGTCGGGACGCAAAAAGCGAAGACAGTGGCTCTTATCCAGGGCAATTGCTCCACAGGCCAAGGCCTTCGTCACGGGCGGCACGAGCATCGTCTTCGATGTCGCTGGCGAAGCTATCATTATTGTCAAAAGTGAAAACTGTGGCATAACCCTGGCGGACCAGGTTACGGTTCCAGAAGCCGGCTTCGGTATTGTCCCGAAAGACATAGGCGAGGCTGCGGTCGTAGGGGTCGGTACATTCGCCGTCAAAGGTCAGCCAGACCAGCTTGCCAACCAGCCCTTCGCGGCTGTGGGCCCAGGCTTCGTTGGCCCAGCAGTCGGCCGGGGCGCCGTTGTGGCTGATCTCGGGAGTGTCGATGCCGATCATACGCACCTTCACACTCCCGCCTCCGTCGTCCCGGGAAGACCAGAAGGTGTCCCCATCGACCACATCGGTAACCCGAACTACAAAAGGAACATCACAGGGGTTGGGGCCGGCGGGCAGATCGGTGAGCGCACGCACACGGGCGTCGTCTACCGCTGGATCGGGGCCGGTATCTTCGATGGCTACCGATTCTTTGACGGCCGGCAGGCTCTCCGAGCTCCCGGTGCAGGCGAGCAGAAACAGCAACATCGTGCCTCCGCCTGCAATGTAGCTGATCTGGGGAGCACTTTGGGCTACCTTGGAGGCAATGTGCTGGCTTTGGATGATCGGCCGATCGCTCGCTGCGGAGGACACCGCCGCCGATTCCGTTCCCAATCCTCCCACAGAAGAAGAGGAGGAAGCTGCACCTTCTGGCATTGTGGGCAACTATCGGCTGCCCCCGGCTGATGCCAACCACCACAGCAGCACCGTAGAGGAAGCAAAGCTCCTTCCTGGCACCTTGGGCGATCCGGTTCGGGCCCTGCTGAACCTACCCAGCCTGAGCCGGGCCCCTCTGGAGGCAGGCTGGCTGCTGGTGCGCGGTGGCAACGCGCGGGATTCCGCTTTCTTCCTGGATGGAATGGATGTGCCTCGGCTACAGCACCTGGGGGGGCTGACCACCACCATCCACCCCGCATGGATGCAGCGTGTGGATTTCTGGCCGGGAACGCCACCTCCGCGCTACGGCGACGTGACGGCGGGCACCGTGGAGGTGAGCAGCATCGACAGCCTCCGGCGCCCCCGGGTGCAGGCGGGTGCAAACCTGGCGTTGGCAGGTGTTTTTTTTACGGCGCCCCTGGGGCCACGTTTCTCGGCCGGGGGGGCCTT
>CAITDR010000173.1 GCA_903891165.1 uncultured Pseudomonadota bacterium | reverse complement strand
CCTCGCCAAGCTGCGCGAGGCGGGTGTCGATTGCTTCTGCACGGTTCTCGTAGAAGGCCGGTGTCCCCAGGTCCAGCGGCCCCAAAAGGTAGGGGCCCGGCAACATCCCTGGCACGGGCAGCCAGTAGAGGTCGCGGAAAACAAGCGCAAAAATAGATGTCCAAAGCCAGTTTTCACTATGGACGGCTTCTATTCCCTGCTCTGCCAGCCGCAGGATCACCGCATCCTCCACCACCCGGCTCCCCTGCCCTGTCTGCCAGCCCGGCCGACCGCGCACCGCGTCTGCCCGCTGCAACCGCAGGCTGCGCTCGGGGATCACCGGTCGGGCCTTCGGGGCGATCCCCCTACCGATTTTTTTACCCAGGCGCTGCCCAGTGCGCTCCAGGGCCAGGCGGATGGCGGGGTCGGGGTCCCCCGATGCACAGAGGGCAAAAGCCTCGGTCAATCGCCCGACACGCTCCAGCTCCAGTGCCAGCCGGGGCCGCAGGGGTGCGCCCGCAGCCACAAGGCGCTCTAAAAGCTCCAGAGAGCAGCTTTCCAGTACATTTTCCAGCGCCGCGCTCCAGGGGCGGCCGCGAGCGGGACCGGCCAGGGCCACCTGCTCCGCCTCTCCCTCCCGCCACTCTCCCCGCCTCCCCCGTTCCCAAAGATCCAGGCTTCGACGGTCAGAAAAGAGTCCCGGTCCGCCGGTGGGGCTGTACTCCGCAAAACGACGAAGGCCCAGGCGGTCCACCACCAACACCGAGCGATCCAGCCAGGACTGCTGGAAAAAAAGAAGCTCTGCCCTACGGATCAGCGCGCGATGGGCGATCAGGAGCACCGGCTCGTTCAACCAGGCCAGTCCCTGCAGGCGCTGCTCCAGCTGCTCCCGCTTTCCCCGCGCCGGCAGGCCCATCCGGCTGCTGATCTCTTTCAGCTCCGCCAGGGTAAACAGAGGAAGAGCGAGGCTTTCTGGCACACAATCCAGCACCAGCGACGCCTCTTTCAGCTCCCGCGTGGCCGCGGGCAGATCCAGCGTATAGCGCAGGCGATCCCTGCGGAAAATGCGTCCGCGCCGTAGACTCAGGCGCGCATACAGCTCCAGGGCCCCCGGCGATAGCTGCAGAATCCGCCGCAGCACTTCCGCCTCTCCCGACGTGAAAAGAAAGCCAGCTCTTTCCAGGGCTCCTTGCACGACGAGACAGAGATCGATGCCCGGCTGTGGAGAGGAGGGCACCGTTCCGGCCGCTCCGATGTTAGCTTCCGCGGTCGAGGAGATCCCATGGCCATCCGCCGCACAAAAATCGTCGCCACCCTCGGTCCCGCCAGTCGGGAACCGGAGCAGATCCTCGCCCTTTTGAATGCGGGGGTCGATGTCTGCCGGATCAACTGCTCGCATGCCTCTGCCGATGGTATCCGTGAGGCGGTGGCCCGTATCCGACGGGTCGCTGCTTCGCTGGATCGTTCGGTGGGAATTCTTCTGGATCTGCAGGGTCCGAAAATCCGCACCAGCATGGTCGAAAAACCGCTGCTGTTGAATCCAGGAGATGTTCTTACGGTGGTGATGGACGACACCATCGTCGGCAGTGGAAAGCGCGTAGGAACCACCTATACCCGGATGGCGGGCGACGTAAAAACCGGCGATCTGGTTCTCTTTGCCGATGGTGCGCTCTCGGGCCAGGTGGCCGAAGTGCGGCGCGATATTCAGCCCGCCGAGGTGGACATCCGCATTGAGGATGGGGGGGAGCTGGGCTCCAAAAAAGGCATCAACCTGCCCGGTGTCGCAACCTCCGTGCCTTCGCTTACCGAAAAAGATATTGCTGACCTGGAAGTTGGGGTGCGGGCAGGCGTGGACTTTGTGGCGCTCTCCTTTGTGCGCGAGGGTGCGGATGTGGTGCGCCTGCGCGGGCACTTGCGACGGCTGGAACATCCGGACCTGCCGGTCATCGCGAAGATTGAAAAGCCGCAGGGGGTGGCGAATATTCAGGAGATCCTGCCCCTGGTAGAGGGGATCATGGTGGCACGCGGGGACCTGGGCGTCGAGGTGAACCTGGAGCGGGTGCCGGTGATTCAAAAAGACCTGATCTCCGCCGCAAATCGGGCGGGTGTGCTGGTGATCACCGCCACGCAGATGTTGGACTCCATGGAGCGCAACCCGCGTCCGACCCGGGCCGAGACCACGGATGTGGCCAACGCCATCCTGGATGGTACGGATGCGATCATGCTTTCGGGCGAGACGGCATCGGGGAAATATCCGGTGCGCTCTGTAGAAACTATGGACCGGATCGCGCGCGAGGTCGAGTCTTCGCGCTGGATGCGGCCGCCCATTGAGGACATCTCGGTGCTGGCTGGCCCGTCGCAAACGGTGGTACGTTCGGCATGCCATGCCGTGCGGGAGATCAACCGGCCTTTGCTGGTGTTCACCTGGTCGGGCTCTACTGCGATCCTGGCTTCCAAATCCCGGCCTTCGGGGCCGATCCTGGCGCTGACGCCCAACCAGACCACCTATGATCGTCTGGCGTTGGCCTGGGGAGTGACCGCCGTTCTTTGCCCCTCTGTCGCATCCACCGATGAGCTTTTAGCTCTGGGTGAGCGGATCCTATTGGAAAAAGGAATGGTTCAGCGTGGTCAGGAAGTGGTGGCTTTGGGAGGAAATACGCCGATGAAGGGCGCAACGAACACGATGCGGGTGTATACGGTGGGCGTGGGATGACCCTGTCTCGGCGGCATGTCCTGGGTCTGCTCACCCTCGCCGCCTGCAAGGAGCTCTGTCCTTCTCTGGAGGAGGGAGAGCTGCTGGAGGTGCTTCCTTTTATGGATGACGATGGTGGAATGCCCTACGGCGAGTCCTATCGCGAGGGATTGTTGGGCCTGAAATTTGTGGATCTCACCGAGATCGACGAAGAGCACCCTATGCCTACGAGTGACCAGTTTTATGTGCGGACGATGGCGCCGCCCATGCCTGAGGGGGAGTGGACCCTGGAGCTGGGGGGGCTGGTGGAGGAGCCCACGGCGGTGAGCTTGGAGGAAATCTACGCGGAAAGTGTGGATCAAGGCGAGGTTCTTCTGGAGTGTTCGGGGAACAGCAAGCAGGGTGGCTACGGCCTCTTGAGCACGGCCCTTTGGGCGGGGGTGCCGCTCCAAAAACTCCTGAACCGGGTCCAAGCCAGCGCGGAAGCGAAACTTCTGCTCTTTGAAGGCTGGGACTACTCAGAGGACGACGGCAATTCCAAGGCAGGTTGCTCCTGGATCTTCACCCCGGAAGATGTAGCGGAAGCATTTATTGCTACCCACATGAATGGGGAGCTGCTTCCGCCCGATCATGGTTTTCCAATTCGTCTGATTATACCAAATCGATTTGGATGTACCAATGTAAAGTGGCTGCGGTCCATCCGCTGGGTGGGCGTGGACGAGCCCGCCACCATGCAGATGCAGGAGTTCGCAAGCCGCACCCACCAGAAGGGAGTGCCGGCCTTGGCACGGGATTTTGCGCCGGCTACCATTGAGGCCTGTGCGATGGTCACCCGCGTGGAGCGCTGGGAGGTCGCGGGCCGCAAGCGCCTTCGGGTGCTGGGGCTGCTCTGGGGCGAGTCGGCGGCGGTGGACTCGCTGGGAATCAGCTTCGACGAAAAAAACTTTGAACCTGTGGATCTCCTCCCCGGTACCCACCGGAGCTGGCGCTTCTGGACCTGGTGTGGCGAACACTATCCCGATGGCGACGTGACCATGGGGATGGGTGTGCTGACACCTGGCGTTTCTGCGAGGCGCCTGGAGAGTGGTGGCTATCGCCGCACCGTGCGGGTGTAGGGAAAAAGCGACGAGGCCCCTGGCAAAGGGGCCTCGTCCAACGCTCCGATCCGCGACGTCCTTAGGGAGGCAACACCGGCAGGATCATCACCGGGCAGGGAGAGCGGTGTAGCACCTGCTCTACCGTGCTGCCAAACATCCGGTCACTCATGCCCTGGCGGCCTTCCGAGGTCATGATGATCAGCTGGGCCTTCCAGCTTTTTGCGGTGCTCACGATCTCGTCCACCACAGGATTGGTGCCGGTCCACGAGCGGGTGGTCCAGCCCTCCTGCTGCGGGTGGTAGACGTAGGGCACCTTTCCGGGGTCTCCCGCCCACAAGGTGGCCAGCTCCAGCTCCTTGACTCCCATTCCACGGGCGAAGGAAGCGGCATAGTCCACGGCCACTTGCGGGCTGGGCTCGTGGGCGATGGGCACCAGAATCCGGCTCAGATCCACCTCGCCAAACTCGGAGACAAAGCGACGGGCCTGCGGGGGGATGATCAACAGCGGAAGGTGCGCCTTCCGGGCCAGGGGCTCGGCCACGGTGCCGTAGAGCACCCGGCTGATGCCTTCGCGCAGGTAGGTAGTCATTACGATCAGCTCAGCCGGGCGCGCTTCCAGCTCGTCGATGATCGCGTCCACGGCGGGCTTGCCGACCTGCACGGAGCGGCGCCAGGTCAGCCCGGTTGCGACCGCATCCACGTCGGTTCCCTCCTTGGGGATCACCTCCCACTTCTTCAGCGTTGCGACGGGATCGGGGTACCAGCGCGAGGGCGCCTGGTCGTTTTTGGGCTCGGCATGGGTGATATCCAGGGCCGTCTTAAAATTCACCGCAATCCGCAAGGCATGGTCGAAGGCGACGAAGCTGTCCTGCGAAAAATCTGTAGGGTAGCATACACCTTTCGAGGGAAGGGGAAAGGGCTGCGGGAGCAAAGCGGAGTTCTGCATGGGGCCTCCTTGGGCACACGTCTATATAAGGGCCGCTGCCTCGGTAGTCCTGGCCGATGGCCCATTTCCCTGCGCCCGATCAGTTCCGTACTGAGAGAAGGCGGAGCGTGTGTCCAAGGGGCCTTGGGCGCCTTTTGTGGGTGGGAATCCCTTGCCTGATCGGTGCAAAGCCGGTAAAGCGCAGCATCATGTACCTACTTCTCTCCCTCGCTTTTGCCGCATCGCCGCCTTTTCGCGACGCCGATGATTTGGGGCTGGCCGTCCACTTCGCGGCCTCCATGGTGGATGCCGACGATCCCATTTGCCGGAAAGCGGCGGTAGAAGCTGGTCCTCTGCCCGCTGACGAAAAATGGCTCGATCAGCTTGGTCTGGCGGCCGGGGCCTACGCCACCTGCTTGTGCGAGCGCTCCTTTACCTGTCGTAGCAGCAGCAGCTCCGATCAGAAGTTGTTGACGGAGAACCTCCGCATCGGCCTGATTGCGAAGTTGGCCGACAATGGCAGAATTGCCCCGGAGCTGGCCAGCCCCCAGGCCGACCTGCTGGCCGCCTGGTCGGCGGTGGACAGCAGCCCCTTGGGCGAAGATCTGGTGATGGAGCAGCTCAACGGGATGGAGGGACTGTCCACGGAGCGGACCTACTCCGCTGCCTTTCTGACCTATCAGGGGATGGCGGCGGAGCTGTGGACGCTGAACCTCAACCCCCGCTTCCGGGTGAAGGTGGCGGATGTTCCGCCACAAACCCTGGAGATTTTACGCTTGATCAACGAGGGAAACCTGCGCTTGGGGAAGCTCCGTCTGGTGCTGGATGAAGAGGGAGTCTGGCTGGAGGGTCCACCCCTTTCGGACGAGAACACCGATTTTCGGAAGGAATTCCTGGATTTTGTGGCCGAGGTCCAGCGATTGAAACCGGGTGTGGAAGCGGTGCTTGCGGGGACTTCCTCCGCCACTGCCGTTGTAGGAGCTTGGTAATGTTTGCAATTTTAACATTCCTGGCCTGCGTCAAGCACAGCCCGGAGGCGACCGACCTTCGCCCCCTCTACCAGCTCCCGCCGGTCACCGCCCGCGCCGGAGCCTTCCAGACGGAGGAGGAGATCCTTCGCAGCCTCCAGGCAATGTTCCGGGAAGCCGGCTTTGACCGTGTCGATCTGGTGCCCGTGGTCTTCACCGACACTGTTCTTTTCCCCGTCTGGGTGGAGCAGGCCGGCTTTGGCGGCACCGCATCGGTGAAGCTGCGCCGCTTTTTTCTGGATGCCGCCGGAAACCGTGCCTTGATCGCTGAATTTGAGAGTAAGGTGGTGGGAAGCCCCATCGGCAACCTCGCCACCTGGAGT
>CAITDR010000172.1 GCA_903891165.1 uncultured Pseudomonadota bacterium | reverse complement strand
TGGTTGGTAGGCTCGTCGAGTAACATTGCCTGCGGACGGCCGAAGATAGCTTGGGCAAGAAGGACGCGGATTTTGAAGCCGCCCTGCAGCTCCTTCATCGGCTTCTCCTGCATTTTCTGGGGGATGCCCAGACCTTCGAGGAGCACGGCCGCATCGGACTCGGCGGCGTAGCCATCTTCCTCGGCCACCACACACTCCAGCTCGCCCAGAAGCTCGCCTTCAGCCTCGGACATATCCTCCTTGGCCAGAAGTTTTTCCTTCTGCTCCATCGCATCCCAGAGGCGCACGTTCCCCGAGATCACCACGTCGATGGCTCGCATATGGTCGAAGGCGCCTTGATCCTGGCGGATGTAGCCCAGGCGATCCGGGCGGCTGATGGTGCCACTGTCGGGCTCGATCTCGCCGAGGAGGATCTTCATAAAGGTGGACTTTCCGGCGCCGTTGGGCCCGGTCAGACCAAAACGTTTGCCGGGGCCAAAACTGGTGGTGACCTCTTCAAAGAGGATCCGGCCGCCAAAACCCTTCGAGACATTGGAGACGACGATCATGGTCCGCTCTTTTCCGCGGCGCGTCTAACCGTTCTGGGGTCCAACCGCCACAGGATGCCGTCGGGGTGATTCTACCTACCGCAAGAGGGGGGACAGGAGGGGCAGAGGTGCTTAAGAGGCGGGGATGGTTGGACTGTTGACGCAGGCGCTGGCGTTGGTGGGCGGGACCGCTGCGGGTCAGCTCTGGCCACGGGTGCAGCAGCCGCTTCTGCGTCGAGACACATGGATAAACCTGGGGAATGCGCTGTTGCTCTACCCGGTGCGTCTGGGCTTGGGCTGGCTGGGGCTTTTTGAGGTGAAGTGGGGTGTGGTGCCCATGGGCTGGCTGGGTCATCCGGTTGCGCAGTTGCTCTTCAGCTTTGTAGTGCTGGATTTTTGCCGGTACTGGCTGCACTATGCGCACCACCGGATTCCCTTTTTGTGGTCCTTTCATCGGGTGCACCACTCCAGCGAGACCATGGATGCCACCTCTGGCCTGCGGATGCACCTCGTCGATTTTGTGCAACTGGGTCTATTGCCGGTGCTGCTGTTTGGTTTAATCTTTGATACGAGCAGCTTTGCTGCCTGGGTGCTCCCCGCCGCGATGGTGCCAGGAGTATTGTTCGATGCCCTGGAGCATGCCAACCTGCGCTGGGAGCCCACCCGGTGGCGGCGGATCTGGCATTTGGCCCTGAACAACCCCCTTTTTCACAGTTGGCACCATACCCGGGATGGCATTTTGTGTGATGGAAACTATGGAAATGTGCTGCTCTTCTGGGATCGTCTTTTTGGTACCGATGTGACCGGCGATCGGCCACCCGAGCTGATGGGCATTGACGGCGATCAGCGTCTGGAAAATAGCCTGCTTGGACTTCAGCTATTGCGACGTGAAGGCGGACGCTCTTGAGGGGCGCCGCGTGGCGGCTCGGCCTGGTGCTTCTGCTCACCGTCGCCAGTATGGTGTGGGTGTTCTGGAACTTTGATTGGCAGGAGGCGGAAAAAAGCCTGAACGGGGTCAGCTGGGACTGGGTTCCGGCGGCACTGGCCTTCTACAGCCTGGCCCATGTGCTGCGTGCGCTGCGTTTTCACCTGTTGCTCCAGGGAAAAGTCCCCGCGATGCAGGGTTTGTCGATCCTGTCCGTCGGCTATCTGGCGATCCACGTGGTGCCGGCGCGGATCGGCGAATTTGTCCGGCCCTACCTGCTGGCCGAGCGGGCGGGGGTGAGCTGGGGGGCGGCGTTGGCGGTGATCGTGCTGGAGCGGCTCGCGGACATGCTGATGCTGCTGGCGATGCTGATGGGGGTGGCACTCTGGGTGGAGCTGCCCTCGGGTGCTTTGGTAGTCTGGGATACCGATATTCTGCTCGCCGGGCAGCGGGTGATTGGGGCGGCGACGGTGGTGGGCTTTGTGGGGCTGGGCACGGTGCTGGCCCTGGGGGAGCGGGTGCTGGGGCTGACCGACCCGCTACCCGGCGGGGCGTTGGCCCGCCGCTTCCACGAGGCGGTTCGGAGCCAGAAGTGGAGCACCTTGCTGGCAGTTCTGGGACTCTCCGCCGCCATCTGGGCGGTGACCATCCTGGGGGTGTGGTGGGTGCTGCGGGCTTTTCCGGGGATGCCGTCGGGACTGGACCAGGCCTTTGCGCTGTGGACCATCACGCTCACCGGCATGACCGTGCTGCCCACCGCGGGCTTTTTTGGTGCCTACGAGGCGGCATGTTCGTCCGTGCTCATCGTCTTTGGGGTGCAGGAGGATGCGGCCAAGGCCTTTGCGATGCTGCTGCACCTCTCTCAGTACTTCTTCACCTTGGGTGTGGGTTTTTGGTTCCTTCTGCGGGAGGGCTGGTCGCTGCGGGAGCTGGTGAGCCGGAGCCAGGAGAGCCGGAGCTAGGAGGAGGAGGCGGCGCTCTGGCATCTGGGTTGCGCCCCTTGGGCGCCTCACCGCCGGCGCTTTTGCAGGCCTGCACCTTTGCTTCCGGTTAAAGCCCTCGCGGGAGAAAAAATGAGCCTGCTGCTGTTGTCCGGTCTGGCCATGGCCACCGAAGTCGGGAAAACGGAGCTTTTTGGCATCGGCGTCAGCACGGGCTGGCCGGGAGCCATCTCGGTCACCGGAAAATACTACTTCAACCAGAAGATTGGCCTCGCCGCCTTCCTGGGCACCTCGGTGGTGGTCAGCGGGCTGCAGGCCCAGGTGGAAGGGGAGTTCTACGAGATCCATGACTGGAGCTGGGCGCGGCTGCCGCTGTTCTGGTTTGGGGGGGTGGACCTGGGTATCACCAGCTATCACAACGGGAGTGTGGGCAGCAGCATCTATCCGCACATCGGTGCCTATGGCGGTGTGGGCGCTGCCTTGCAGTTCCACTCGGTCCCTGCCGAAGTTTTTGTAGAGGCGGGCTTCGCACTTTACCCGCTCAACGGCTGCTCCAGCTTTGCCTACGGGCTCTGCCTGGTCAACGGGGTGGGACGGGCTGGCGGGCGCTGGTACTTTTAGGAGCCGACCCAGGGGCGCCTGCGGCGCTCGGGCCGCACGCGCCTTGCAGGGTACTGAAAAAACTCCCCTTATTCCCATCCCTTTTTCTGAATGAATGTTCATTCAGTGAGATTTGTCCCGGCTTTGCCGTCGTGTTGCGGCTACAGACTGCGCCGCCGTCCACGCCAGAGGGCGGAGAGGCTGCCGAAGGCGACCAACAGGGCGGGCACCATGTCCGCGCCCACCGCCGCGCAGCCGAGGCAGCCCGAGCTGCCGCCCCCGCCGCCGCCGGTGTCCCCCCGAACCGCCTCCACGGTCACGGTGTCCGGGGCCGAGGAGGTGCTTCCGTCGGTGACCACCAGGGAGATTTTGTAGCTCCCAAGCCGATCCGCGGTGAAGCGGGGCGAGCTGCTGCCGGGGTTGGAGAGCGCCGCCGCACTGCCGGAGGGGCTGCTGACCAGGGTCCAGGTGTAGCGAAGGCTGTCCCCATCGGGATCGTAGGAGCTGCTGCCGTCCAGGATCACCTGATCGCCCACCTGCACCGTCTGCGCGGCGCCCGCGTCGGCAATGGGATCCCCGTTGGCTTCGGCCACGGTGATCTGCACTTCGTCGGGATCACTGGCCAGAACGCCATCGTTCACCGTCAGCTCGACGGTGTAGATGCCCACCTGGTCGGGCACAAATTGTGCATCCAGACGCTGCGGATTGAGCAGGTTTGAGTTGGATCCCTGGGGCTTGTCGGTCATGCGCCAGGCATAGGTGAGGGGATCGTCATCGGGATCGTGCGAGCCGCTGCCATCCAGCGCCACCACGATGCCCGGCGAAACGGTCACATCCGAGCCCGCATCGGCGATGGGAGCCTTGTTTCCATCATGGTTTTCCGAGTCGATGGGGCCCGGACCGCTGTCGTCCGCACTCTCGGTGAGCGGCGGAAGGCTGTCGGTCTTGTCGGGAATGGTGGTGATGCCGCTGCAGGCCAGAAGGATCCACATGCCGCTAATGTACCGTATCCGTGACGGATTCGCTGCTTGCCAAAGCCGGAAGGGCTGCGGGAAGCAGTGCTGAGCGGCGGGGTCCCTGCTCCCGCGGCATCCAGACCGAGATTCCCGCCACCGGCCGTCGGTAGCTGTGGAGGTTTTGGACGTACCAGGAAAGCCGGTCCTCCCTGACCACTTGCTGGCCCATTCGGCTGGCGTGGCGCATCCAGGGCTGGCCGTCCTTTCCGCGCACCACAAGGCCCACATGGCTGATGTCCGTCGGTACCCACCTTTGTTCGTTCCGCACCGTCAGGAGCAGTGCCCCTTCTGGAAGGCGGGGAATCACCTGGGCGGCCTGCTCCAGATCCAGGTAGGGCAGCGACCAGATTCCCGAGGGCAACAGCTCGTCCGGCAGGCGGAAAAACACCGAGCGCCGTTTTCCCCAGCCACTCCAAAGCTGGGGGCTCAGCTCCTTTTTCTGCCAATGGGTAGCGCCCAGGGCCACCGTCAGATCGGTGATCAACCCGGCCGCAGCGGCGTCGGGGAGCCACTGCGCTTCCATAAAGTGGCGCCGGTTCTGGTAGCTTGGAGCTCCCCGATAGCGAAGCTGGTCGCGGATCGACGGGGCATAGAGCGGGTCGGGAGCCATGGCCATGGCCAAGGCTTCCTCTACAAAGGTCAGGCAGTCAAAGACGTCATAACGGGAAGGGGGATCTGGATCATCATGGTCTCCCTCTCCCGCTGCATCAATAATATAGAGCTTGCCCAGGAAGGGGCGGGTGGCGATGTCCAGGCGCCTGGCCAGACTTTCCCCCTCGGCGGCACGCAGCGCAATCAAAACACCGTCGGGAATGGTCCACTGCTCGTCGGTGACAAAAGGCCGGGGATGGGGCGGAGGAATGGCGGGACGCACCGCAGCCGGCAGCTCTTCTTCCGGCAGATCCTCAGCAAAAAGTGCTGCCGACAGAAACGTCGCAAGCAGCAGGGGCACGGCCTAGAGCCCGAAGCGGGACTGATAGCCTGCGATCTTCTCCAACATCGGATCGATCTGGTCTTCTTCGAGGGTGTCCCCGGCCAGGGAGAGGGCGCGGTCGATCAGGTCGGAGAGGCCCTGGTTGAAGAGCTGGCGCTGCTCGGCGGCGGGTCGGCGGCGCAGGTTGCGGATCACCGGCTCGGCGGGAAGCTGGCCCCGGGGGGAGGCTTCGATACCTTTGAAGAGGGGAATATAGAGGGCGGGCGCCCCCTCCAGAAGCAGCTGGAGCTTGGCGTTGCCCTGGCCAGGCTGGGCTTCGTTCAGGGTGTCCACGATGATGGAGAGCACCTCGTTGACCACTTCGAGTTTCCGGGTCAGATCGGTATCTTCGAGGCGTCGGCCGCCAAAGCTCAAGGCGACCGCCGACTTGATGCCATCTTTGCCCAGGGCCTCGGCGTCGCCTAGCTCGATGGGATCAAGGATACGCTTGGTGTCGGTGGGGGTGGCGGTGGCATCACCCAGCTCCAGCTTCTCCAGGTGGTGTGCACCGGTGCTGAACTGACCCCCCTCGCGGACTTTTTCGTTGTCCTGAAAGGCGGCCATCTCGTCGTCGGGGATGGCCTCGGCCGGGGGAGGGATGGGCGTAGGCCGCCGTGGCTCGATGCCGGGGGCCGTAGGCGTCTCCATTTCCTCGGGCGGGGGCAGCGACGGCGGGGCCAGGGGCAGGGCCGAGGGCGGGCGCTTGGGCGAGCGTAGGGCCGGGCGCGCCTCGGGGGCTACCGGGGGCAAGGGAGCGGTGCTGCGCGGGGGCGGGGTGACATCCACCAGGACGCCCCGCTGCGTCAGATCCAACAGCATCGAGAGGGTACGGCTACGCTCAAAGGGACTACGGCGAAGCAGTTCCTCAATGCTGATCTGATCGCGAAAACAATCTAAAAGGGCGCTGTCGTCGGTGTTGGCGGGCTGGGAGCGACCGCGCCGGTAGACCTGCTCGGGGGACAGCTCGGCGGCGGCCAGAAGCTCGCGGAGGCGATCCAGCTCGGCCAACAGCCCCAGGGAGTCGTGACCCACCTGGATGTTGTCGACGAAGATGGCCTCCATCGGCTCATAGACGAGGTTGCTGGCGAAGGAAGTGAACTCGAAGACATTCTCCCGGAAGCGCTCATAGAGCATCCGGGAGAGCACCTCTTCGCCCACGGTCTCCACCAGGAGCTCGGTCAGGCTTTCGCCGGCCGCCACCCGCCGCTGGACATCGGCACTTTCGCCGGCCCCGAGGATCCGACGGTTGCGCAATAGCTCCAGCATCCGGCGGGAGTCGGACTCGGCCGAGGCCGCAATCAGCTCCCCCGACATCACGTAGACCCGGTACTCCACTGAGCCACGGATACCGACGAGGCAGCCCGTTTCCCCTTCATCCAGGAGCTTCAGGAGGCGCAATCGGGCCTGGGGGGTGTTCTCGCCTTCGCTCGCTTCCAACCGGTCCTCGTCCAGGTGCTTCTGGTTCCAGTGCATCCTATTCCCGAGGGGGGGTGCGGTCAACGCCTATGGGGATCACCCCTTATGAGGCGGCGCGAAGCTCTGGTTCTTCCTCCAGAACTACCAACAGCCGATCGCGTGCTCTGGAGAGACGGCTCATCACGGTGCCAAGTTTGATGCAAAGCTCGTCGGAAATCTCGGCGTAGGACTTGTCTTCATAGTAGCGCAGCATCAGGATCTCGCGGTGTTCGGAGCTGAGCTGGTCAAAGGCCAGCCGCATCTCGTCCTTTTGCTCCTCCCCAAAGAGGCGCTCGATCTGGTCGGGCTGGGCGCTGCGGGTGGTGATGTTCACCGCGAGCAGACCCTGGCGGCGGCGGCGGTCGCGGGAGAGGTTGAAGCAGAGGTTTCTGGTGACGCGGAAGAGCCAAGCTTGGATGCGGAATTCGGCATCGAAGAGGCGCTCTTCGCGGAGGGCCTTGATCATCACCTCCTGCACCACGTCGCGGGCTTCGGCTTCGTCGTGGAGGATACCGGAGGCATGGACGAGAAGGCGAGGTTGATAGCGCCGGACCATCAGCTCCACCGCCGCCCGTCGGTCCGAGCGCGCCAGCTGCTTGAGCAGGGCTTCGGGGCCATAGACGGTGCAGGGTGCTTCGGAGGCCGCAGCCTGGAAGTGGGGGGCCTGGACGCTGGGGAAATGGGTCTCGGTGTACATCTTCGTCCTCCGGTGGCGCCGTGGGGCACCTGTTCGTGGTACGTTGAGGCCACGGGTCTCCTTTGGAGCGCAGACATCCCTTGACCGCGCGTGGCGAATCCCCCATGTTCTTGCAGAATCGGTGACGAAGTGAGTGGAAACGAGCTGAATGAGGTGACGGAGCTGCTGGTGTCCATCGTCCGGGCGATCGTGGATCAGCCCGAAGTGGTGCGTGTGCAGGTGCTGGAGGGGAGCCAGGCCGTGGTGTTGGAGCTGACGGTTTCCGCCTCTGATGTGGGAAAAGTGATCGGAAAACGCGGTATTCATGCCGACGCGATCCGTCGGATCATCCATGCCGTGGGTGGGAAACACAGGCGGCGCTATCTGGTGGAGATTTCGGGGGAGGGAGGGGAGAAGGCTCCGGCATCGGTGTAGGCTTACCGCCTCTTCTGAAGACAGGTCTCACACAGAGGCACAGAGAAAGGCAGGGGGAAGCGAACGAGGGCGGAGGAGCCTTTGAAAAACAAAAGAGCCTTCGGTGTTTTCCGAAGGCTCTTGACGGGTCAAGAAGGGCTCTTGAAAGAGCTCTTCTCAACCGGGTTTCTCACACTCAGTGCGCGTGGGAGTGGCCGTCGTCGTTGTTTTCTTCCACGTACTCGGCCACCATCGCTTCGGTGGTGAGCAGAAGCGCGGCCACGGAAGCGGCATTCTCCAGGGCGGCGCGGGTCACCTTGGTGGGGTCGATGACGCCGGAGGCGTAGAGATCCTCGAAGACGCCGGTCGCGGCATTGAAGCCGTAGGCACCGGTGCCACCGGAGCGCACCTTCTCCAGGGTGATGGAGGGCTCGCCGCCGGCGTTGGAGACGATCTGGCGGAGGGGCTCCTCGATGGAGCGGCGGATGATCGCCACCCCGTGGCGCTGATCACCTTCGACCTGGATGGCGTCCAGGGCGCCCTGGGCGCGGATGTAGGCCACACCGCCGCCGGGGAGTACGCCAGCTTCGACGGCTGCACGGGTT